>JANQLF010000091.1 GCA_028280785.1 Planctomycetota bacterium | reverse complement strand
CATAGAACACACTGATACCTAGTGGTATCAGTGTGTACATTTGTGTAAAAGCAACAGACTTGAGTCGATGAGAATGTCTGGTCATTAATTCCTGATGATGAAGCGAAAACCTACGTCATTATAAGCTTTATTTGGATCGCGTGCTGTGCGCGCAGCACTACGGCAGCGATTAGCGCCTGTACGCCATGAACCGCCGCGAGTCACTTGAAAACCACTGGTATTTCTATTTGGTCCCGACTTACCATCCCATTCAGTTTTGGTCCATTCGTCTAGATTCCCATGCATATTCAGAAAACCCCACGGACTCCGCCCGTTTGCAGCAATAGTCGTGGTAACCGAATCAACACCATCGACGGTGATTGCATCCTGCATCGGCGTATATCCTTTACGCATCGCCACAATCGATGATTTATCGATATTGTCTTTTTCAGCTTGGGTTACTGCTTCCCAAAAGCCTGGATCGAAATCATTATTTCTATAATAAGCATCCAACACTTCCTGATAATTACGCTTATAATCATTCACCGTCATATCATCACCCACAGAATTTTTACCCTTTTGATTTTCTGGTACGGTATTTTTTGCCTGATCAATAATTTGCGCATCTGATGCTTCAATCGGCAAAGTTTGAGTAGCCGCAGAACCGCCTCCATTAAATCTATAGGGAGTGTAAAAACTATGAATTGGATACATACGACGAACTGGTGTTCCTGAGGAATCAGAATCTAAAACCAAGACATGGCTGCCATCAAAACGTTCTTCCCAATCTGATAAATTGACATTGCGAGGATCTGCAGAACCAAGCGGTGAAAAGCGATTTAATACTTGGACCATTTCGCGATACTCAAGTTGTCGCGTGCTTGTTCCATCGTTGTACCAATCACCAGCTTGATTCGTTTCTTGATGCGCAAATGGATCATGGGCCAAATTAAAATTAGTATGACTATGATTTTGTAATCCATTAGTACGCACCAAAGAAGTCGCCACATAATCTCTTGGTTCTTCTAAATAGCGATAATACATATTGGCTGCGTTGGGATCGCCATATGGACGCGCCACATATTCCCCGGCTACGCTCTCATATAACATTAATATTGATGTATGTGACCCATAATGATCAGGAAAGTAACGATGTTGGTAACGACTATCAAATTGAGCAACAATATTCATCTGCATCGAACTTCCACCGCTGATGGTTATGCTACCGCCAATGACGCCTTTAAATCCGCGATAGTGGACCCACATGGCAATCCCATCACTGTTCACACTGCTCACTGGAACGCGCCATTTCGGTGTCACTCCACCACTGGATTCATCACCATTCGGAATATTTAATTTATCCGCTTCAATTTGTGCCCGGTCAAATTCGAACATAAAATCGCCATTGGTATTAACAGTGAGTCCACCATCAGAAAATCCGGTAAAACCTTCCAGTAGACGACCTGTATAAAATGCCGTAGCAGTTCCAGATCGACATAAATATTCCCATTCTTTTTCTGTGGGTAAATCGACTGTTTTACTAATGTTAGCACTCAATACCGTGCAAAATGCTACAACATTCGCATACGTCTGCGACTCCACGCCACGACTAGCCTTATCACCAATAAAAGCCACGGTTGTATTGAGATCATGGTCATGGGTACCAGCACTAAAACTCGAATCGACTACGGCACCACGCGAATTATTGCCATGCTTCATCTGTATAAGTTCAACACCCAATACTGATTCCCACATCGCCTGATTGCATTCATCAGCAGAAACCCACATCCCTGCACCACCGTTAATTTCACGAACCTCCACCTTTACTTGTGGCCTTTCATGGTCACGAGAGCCTACTTCATTGGCGGGCGCTCCCATAATGTATGCACCATTAATTGCACCATTACCATAGTTTAAATCACTGTAATCTGGCTCATCGACATCAATATAACGCATTTCTATCTTGACGACACTACCACCCGCACCTGGTTGTTCTAAATGCGCCCAATAACCCCATTCGTCTTTACCATAATCAAAAGCATGACTAGCATCACCTTCAACAGGGTTTGGATCTTGAACCGTTGCATCTGAACCAAGCGATGTGCCAACCCAAGCCGGCGGCCAGGTACCGACATAATTTGGCGGAGGAGCTAAAGTCGCAGCAGCGAGCAAGCCCGAATAGCACAGTCCACATAAAATTAAAATGTATCTCATTACGAACCTCGTCGAATACTTTAGTATTTAATATCCGGGTTAATTAGTTTCATTTCACCTAAAAACATCATGGCATTGTCTGACATATCACCGTCGTTATTTGGATCTAGACGGTAAGTGAAATGTCGATTTGATGCCGCACGAATTCTCTTTTCTGTTAAATCGAATACCTCTGAACGCATAAAAGCAGCAAAAATCTTGCTCTTTCCAATAAACAGGCGTCCAGTTTTAGAAAACGCCTTGATTGGAAAAGATGAACCTTGCGGCGTTAGCCATAAATCATTGTAATCATAAAAAGCGGTAAGTTGCGGCGCTGTTAATGGCATCCATTCATCGCCTATTTTACGAAGCACATTGCCGCCGACAAAGCGGTACCAACCTGGACGCTTCATAAAGTCATTTTCTGGATCAATCTCAACAAATGGACCAAGACCATCCCACCACCAAGAAAAAGTATGCACGCCTGCTGAACTGGCGCTGTAATCCCACCAACCGGTAACTGTACTTTCGGCTTTTCCATCGCCATTAAAATCAAGGGCTAAATTACTATTTAAAGCAAACGTCGCATCTGGATTAGCCTTGCCGAATAAACTGATCATGAAATCATTCAAAAAATATTCCATTGCACGACTATTCGCACCGTCATGAATTTGCACATCTAATGCATCTGCATGCGGTCCGGTATCTGGATCAAGATCGATGCGCGGATAGCGATAAGCTCTGGCACGACTATGGTGACCGATTCCAACTATAGTTTTATCACCGGATAAATAACTCGTGGCACCACCATAAACTTTATGTTCACCAAGAATCCGATAGGTCTCGTGCATAATGAGTTTAATCATCTCACCATTGGCGTTAGTTAGCTGACCCGGATGAATCAAAGTGCTTGCATCGTCATTATACCGATGCCTCGATGCCTCTAATTCGGAGTCCCAAGCACGGCGAGCTGCATGAATGGCTGTACATAATGCAGAGGCTACATCAACTGGATAACTGTTCGTATACACATCCAAATTAGTATCTCTATGCGTGCCATTGCCTGCCTGATAAATAGAAAAATAACCACTCTGATTCTTACCCTGCGAAACCCAGGGATTTTCCTTCCCATCATCAAATTCCAATGGAAATGCCTCTGGATAGCCTTTACCAAATAAATCAGCATTCGACATAACGCGCGTCAGGCGAATCTCTGAACTCAAACCACTGATCATTCCACGTAAGCCATAAATAGGTGCTGATAAGAGATTGACTCGCCATGGTGTCGACACTTCACTGACTGGAACACTCGCACCTGGGTCAGCTAAGTCGGCATCACGCATATTATCAGCGTAAGGCACAAACCATTTACGTCCGGTCCCTGCAAAGGATCGATGATTCCAGGTGTACATACGTCCTTGGTGCGCGGTAATGAGTTTAGTAGTATTGTAGTCACCTGTGTATTTTGGATCGCCACCACGAAAGGCGCGTTCTAAACTTATTCTACTGTCGCCCGTTAAACTGCGATGTGAGCTGCGCGAAAAACTTCTACCGTCTTCATAAAAACCAACACTCTCCCAATCAAAAGGATCGGTATCCGTGTAATTCCAAGTGCGGTTTTGTTTCGAACCATTGCCATTATCAAACATATAATAACAAGCACCCATTGACTTAATACTGCGACCAAAAGTGCGTAGGTAATTTTGTTGACGAATATAATGCAACGCATCGGTCGCAACATTAGTGCCATCGGCTAAAATGTCTGGGTAATTATGGTTAACACTTAAGGCCCCATGCAGATCGTAAACCTGTACCGTATACCGCACCACATAGCGTGCCGATTCACGTAGAGCAACCTTTTCAGTTTCAGACAAGGAATCATCAATAAGAATAGGTTTTAAATCGGTGGTCAGCCAAGCGTGATTATGCCAACGCGAAGAAGGTTGATTATGTCCTCCCAACGAGGACTCACCACCCCAGGGATTAAAATGATCCATCATATGGAATAAATTCTGACCGGTATTGATTAACGGATGCTTGGATACATTTGTTGTACTCGGTTCCCAAGTACCACTATTAATATCTGAAATATTAGTACTGGTCCGATCATCCTCGGTCCAAAAGTCACCATCAACATCAATAACTGGATTGAAATGTCTGCGCCACGGTGCATTTCCTGATGTCGTATAATCTATGATATTGCCTGCTTTATTGCGTACTTCACTCGCCGATTCAACAAAACTACGTATGGCATGAGCCTGGGCCTGTTCAATGGCAACTTCTGCATGGGTTTGCATAGCAATGCCAACAGCATTACCTTGCTGACGGCCTACAATATTCATAAATGTTACAGCCACTGAAATCATCAAAGCTAAAGTCATTACCACCAAAATTAAGGTTGATGCCTGTTTGTTTTTAGCGCTCGTAATTAATTGATTCATCTGATTAATAACCTAATTGCACACTTTGATTAAAATAAATGGCCGTGTGCCCAAGCTTAAGTGCATGGCGCTTATAGGCGTGGATTTTTTCCAATCGCGTCGGATGCATTTCACTCTCAACTAAATCAGCTACAGCAACCATTAACAATTCGTCACTATTACCATCTGCATCGACATCTAATTCATCGCGTTCTTTAGCCGGTATACTGTGCAATAAAAATGATACGCGCACATGGCTCGGTCGGTTTCCAATACCATCAGCGCTATCAGGCTCAATACCTGAAATATCTAAACTTGCACTGTCACCGAGACGGTTCGTATCATCGCCTTCAGTTACCACTCGGCCATTACGCCTCACTAATTCGAGATCCAAATATTGCATACCATGAAAAGCAATTTTCATTTGCGATGGATACAATAATTTTCCATTAACATCGGTATCATCAGCACCCAATAAATTCAACCGATCTTTATTCACCGTTTTTCCATCGAGATTACGCACTGCGTAGGCGTTAGCATCGCTTAATTTATCTTGATTACCGCATTCCAACGTGGTGTATTGATGACGCCAATCTCCACCTTGAAATTGCTCGTTACGAATGCGCCAAGGAGCCGCGTTTTGATCAAAAAGCTCGGAATGCCACTGACGTCCTTGATTGACAAAATTACCACCGACCACTTTATAAACGGCTAGTTTATCACCCGCTTTAGCTGCACTCTCACCAGTCGTGGCATTAATAGTATTAATTGAACCTGATCCCTCAAAGAAATCAAAATGTCGTTGTACCTGAGGTGGAATGCCATTGCCCTGAATGCCGCGTGGATAGGAACCATCAAGCAGCACTTCATAGATATAGTCATTTGTAGCTGTTGCAGGTCGGCGAATGCTTCCGCTACCCCATTGTGAATTAGTATCCTCATTTGGGTTAATGCGCGAACGACCACGCTTAAATATACCGGGCGTCCATTCCCAACGTATCCAAATCATATCAGTTAATCGATAATGCTGTCCATGACCACGAGCAAAGGGATTGTAATCTGGTAAGGTTTCACCTCGGTTGGTCACCGATGGGTGCGTATCGTTTACCATATTCATGAAGGTAAAACTACCTGCTTCTGTCGCCGTGGCAGGCTTTAAATGCAGCGCTGCAATATTAGGTATCTTTCGCAAGTCCTCATTCATGGTCCGTAAAATGGCATCGGCGCGCGTATGTAGTTCTAAGACTTGCAGACCCTTTTTACCACCATTTGAAATGCGACCGAATGCAACTGTGACTAATCCCAAGAGACTTACAAATATGGTAGCCGCAACTAGAAGCTCAATAATAGTAAACGCATCTTCTCTTCGTTTATACTTCATGGATTATAATCCTTGAGTATAATTTGATCACAGTGAAAATCATGAGCGAGAACCCCATCTTGGTCAGTCCCACCGTGATAAACGCGAATACGAACGGTCACATAGCGACCAGCACTACTGTCAAAATGTGAAATAGCCGGCGTTGTTACTGTTCTTAGAATAAAATAATCATTCAACCACCCCTTAGCTTCAGGATCAGTATTTTTTAATCCTAAACGATTATCATCTTTATCCATTAATACGCCCGCATCAGCCAAAACAATACGACCCGTTTGCATCGCTGTTAAATCAACACGTATTTCTTCAACCCATTGCAAAGAAACCATGTAAATGGAAATCACCGCTGTCAGTCCCGCTACTAAAACTGCCAACGACAATGCTACCTCAATTAAAGTAAATGCTGATTTGCGAAATATCTGTTTCATCTAATAATCCGTTCCATTCGGATAAGGATTATTTTGTAATAAATCATCTGCAGTAATGCCAAGTAATGGATGTTCATTGGTGCGCAATTCAGATACACCGGTTAAACGGGAAACAAAAACGCGAACAAAAGGATTGATAGATTCGAATGCATCTTCTACAGAGTCAAATTTATTGTAATGTGGCTGCCCAGTTGTCGCATTAAATTGTGGATATAAATCTGCATCATCATCAGGGTCAACATCACGGCAAACCGTTATATGAAATCCACCGACCTCATCATCTTTAAATTCAACACCCATCTCAGAACGTCCGCGCGCACTCATCCAGCCAAAATTTCTTGGGTCTCTTAAAAATGCACTACGGGCATGGGCATAGGTAACGCGAGCGGCGCCACTCGGTAAATAATAAATCATAAAGTCACACCAAAATGCATTCACCAAAGGTCGCTTTTTCTCTGCCAAAACTTCTCTATCTGGTCCAATATTTTTTATCGCACTCGTATTATAAAATGTATTATGTTCCTTGTCGGCATCACCAACGGCCTCAGGATAAGTCGCAGTAGCACCCTCATAAACTTTATTAGAAACATCGCTGGCGTCGTAATCATAAATAAAATTAATACGTCCCCATACCTCGCTTGGACTAACATTGGTATCCAAGGTTTTATCGTACGGAATTGCCCCAGCATCCACACTGACATCACCGTCAAAACCTACATAATCGAGACCAGTATTGGGATAACCTAAGAGTGCATCAATTTCTCTATGGTATCCTCCCCAAGGATACAGTGTATTAGTCGATTGATCATACCAACCAAACCAAGGTCGCGATGGCGCCTCTGGTGGCAACAGTGCACTACGTATATAAACCCCACCACTCGTCGCCGCAGCATACGTATAATTCTTTAACTCATCGACATCAGATAAAGCTAGGAAACGTACTCCTTCAGAAAGATACTGCCGTGGACCAACTTGACATTTCTCAAATATCTCAGCGTACTCTGTTAATGTGACAAAGGTTCGAGCGCCATCGTGGCCACTTTTAATTATCGGAGGGAATTCACTCTTGCGCGAATAACCGTTATAACCACTGACGCCTTCTTTATCTGGGCCAATGATGCAGTACCAATGACGGCCAATAAATGACTCCTTATTATCGTCTAGAATAGATTTATTTTTCAATACCGCGCCGTCGCCAGCATTCTCTATATGAAATGCCACGCCATAAGCGTTACCAGTACTCATTGCCAAGGAACGTGCGCGATCAAGGGTGGCTTGTAAAATCAACGCATCACTGGTCACTAAATCTTCATCAGAATCTTCCTGAGCAATGAAAATCATCGTCGATAAAATAGCAATAATGCTGAGCACGACGAGCATCTCAATTAAAGTGAAAGCGCTCATTTTTAATAATCGATGATTAATCATTGAAATCCTCGATCAGATTGACGTTGTCTTCATTTTCCAATTCTGAGATCAAGGTATTGAATTCACCATCAGGACCAGCACTTGCTAAAAAGAAACTGTTTTCGCGACCTGGCAAAGCAGTCCACAAAATAGTCGCCCAGTCCTTTTCATTAATAGCGCCATCGTTATTGCGATCATATTTCCAAACTTTGTCATCAGGTGTTACCGCTGAATCACCATTATGATCAACTGGGTCATTGATTTCCGGCGGTTCAACCGACCAATCCTTATTATCAATGGTGCCGTCTAGATTGCGATCGGTTAGTGAATTTCGACCATGACGTGGCGGTTCCATGAATGGTGAGCGAAATCCAAATTGAACAGCTGGAATATCAGCAATAGAGTGAGCAACGTAAATCAAAGGATTACCCCATGAGTCGACAATTGTTTGATCTTGCAAAAAAGCATCACTACCAATTTCTTGCATATCCAAACAAGGGTATGTTAAATATTTTCTCACTGCTAAATCACGGGCTATTGCGCCTTTAATGGCAAGATAATGGACCTTATAAAATCCCAACCCACTCAAGCCATTCCATCGACCATGACCACTAGTCCCAGATCGCCAATTGGTCTGACCTTCATTACGTCGATATAATTCTGCAAAATATTTATCACCAATTCCATATGTCGAATTAACTTTGGACATGATATCTTCAAAGGTACTTCCCTCTGCACCATCATACGTTTTATCCATATACACTTTACTCTGGTAACGATCGACAGCTACATCAGCCTCTTCGCCCTTTTTATTTAAAAGTCGGCGTTCATCGACCGTCATTTCGTGCGTTAAACGCCACCATAATTGCTGCTTATCCCAAGACCCAACATTATCTGCAGGATACCATGATCCACTTTCAGGATCTGTCTTACTGCCTGTAGGCAAAGGGACAGCACCTGTTTCTGCTGTAAATTCATCGATAGCTGTTCCAACTTTTGTCAACAATGCTAATGTCTCATTTTTTGCACTACTACGCTGACCAATAATTACGAACGATAAAATCATTGATCCTAAAATTATCATAATAGTCATGACCACTAATAATTCTATAAGCGTGAAAGCTTTTTTTCTTAACATTGCACCAGCAGTCATTAAAATAAATCCTTGATTTAATCTGCAGTTTCGACGAAAAATATTATTTACTCCGGACATAAATTCACTCGTATTTTTATTTCGTTTTACATATAATTGAGTGTTCTATTTAATGATTTTCTTAGGTAATTCATTTTATCTAATTCCCCTAAAAATGAGAAAAAGTGTACTGTAATTCATACATTGATCTACAGGTCACATTTTGCTCCATCTTTACTTAGACCGGATTGTTCGAGAAGGCAATGGGTTATATGCTAGCAGAACATCCATCTGCTACCACCATTGGCCACTAGCTAAGGCTCGGATTGGCACTCACGGTGATACTATGTAAGTGTTAGTTATACTATGATTTGTGGCAGCAGACTATGGATACGCACCGGACTATCAGGATTCTCGATGCGATAGCGTAGAGCCTGGATCGCCACATTCGACAAGACCCGCGCATTGCTGCGTGAGGTGATCGAAGCAATCGGGGTCTGTGGCTGCTGCGATGGCTCCGACCAACTCATGTACTGTGCTGCATGTTTTGGATCTGTACTATCCAAAAATTGTGCAATGCGGCGAGCGTGCTCACCATTAAAACAGAAATAACCCGTCGCGCGTTTGTCTGCGTTGGCAAGTTTTTCAATCACTTCTTCAATTGGCTGCTTGGTAAAATCAAATTGAATGTCTACTTGATGATCGCGTTCCCAATCTGCAATGCCAGTTTTAAAACCTTCGTATAATTGTTGAGCATTTGGCCATTGTCCCAATAAAGCTAATTCTGGCTTTTGCGCAGCAACATTATTAGAGACGCGCATTCCAATATATGCAAGATGGGTGTGACCGGCATGTAATAAATGCTCTGCACACTGACGACCTACTTCAAATAAATTCCACACCACACTATCTATGCCAAGATGCGAATAGTCACAATCGATACCAATTAATTGTAGGCCACGTATCGCTTTTAATTGCTTGCACAATTTTTCGCCAACTAAACTGGCCAAGAGAACACCCTGTTCACCACGCTCACGAATGACTTTGGGCAATAAAACTAAATCGTCTGCCGACATAATACTTGAGAACACCAAATCACCGCCCATATGACGAATCTGTTGCATACTATTGGTATAAACACTTGAAAAATAAGGATCGATATCAACAACCGACGTCGTTGGCAAATAATGAATAAATCGATAGGTATCTACTCGATTAGATTGTCGCTTAGCCTTTGCAGTCTTTGGCGACTTTGGTGCATCTTTAACGAAAGTGCCCTTACGTGGAATGCGCTCTAATTGTTTACTGTCCACCAATTGCATCACTGCACGACGTGCCGTTAACACATTTACTTGAAAATTCTTGGCGATATCGCGATCAGAAAAGAAACTTTCACCTGGCTTAAAGCGCCACAGCTCTTCGCGCAATTTCTCAGCTATTTGTTTGTAGACCGGCTGCTTGATTGGTTTCATGATTTATTCACAACGCAGTTTGATTGCAGTCATGTGAATGTCTGCTGGTTTATTGGCATCGATCTCAATCGCCTTACCCTGGGTTTCACCCAAGTTCAGGTGATGTTCCTCACCATCTTTCTGGTAAATCCACGTAGCAGATACTTTTTCACCGTTGGTTTTATCCTGTGCGTGTAACCACAATTCATTTTGCTGTGGCAATAAGCGCGGCTGCACATGCATATTATGTTGGAATGCCACGGTGATATCTAATCCCTGCATGGCCAAAGAAATGTCGTCTTGATGGCTAACCATATCAACGCGCAGCCAAAACTCTTGCAGACCTTGCACACTGGCTTCTTTATCGAGCCACTGTTTTTGACCGTTACTCGTCGTTCCGTAATGCGGTGCATTCGATTTCAATGACAGCGGCCACCACGAACGACGGTCATCTGTACTAATGCACATACCAAAGAAATCTCCACCAGCACCAACAACATCATAATCAACGAATAAGCCTGAAATTAAATACGGTGATTTAAAATGATACCAGACTTCAGTGAACTCATGCGAACCGGATGGTTTTAAACTACCGTTTTCGATAACGGCGTTGTGATGCTCACAACAAACATCTAATCCCTGTTGCAAAGGCTTCCAGCGCAACGCTCCGGTGCCGTGCCAACGCACTGGACGCCCCTCATTCATGTAACCTGTTTCAAGCGTCGGCCACATGTAGTTTTCCCAATAGGGCAGGTTTTCTTTTTGTTGTTGAAATCCTAATTTACTTATCGCAGATATGTCGCAGTGCGAACCGTGGCGACGTTCACACTTAGTCACCGGTGCAGTTGAACGCGAATTAGCAAAGAGCGCATTATGTGGTGCTTCTGGGAAGAAATTCAGCGTTACTTCCATGCCTTTCTCAAGCACCCACTCATTTTTCTCATCACGTATCGGTTGATCAATAAAAATCTGATCTTCGGTACGATGGCGATGTGCTAAATTACCGCGCTCTGGATGATGGCCCAATGGTACTACATGGCCTTTGATCGGATTCTGTGCTAACTGTGGATTTGCCGCGAGTTGCTCACAGGAAGCAACTTCACCATTTTCATTGAGAAAATACCAGGCACTAAATGGATCAAAGGCATGCCATTGCTCAACACCATCATCGCCTTTATACCAAATTTCGTAATAGGTGTGGCCCTGATTATGCACGACAACACGGCGTGCTTTTAAACCACCAGCAACCAGACATTCTGTCGCCACCCAACCCCAAAACGTACATTCACCATGGCCCCAACTGGTTAATAATGGCAACGCATCATAATTACGTACATGAGTGCCAGAACGATCGGGTGTTAATAAATTAGGTCCACGCATCATGCAGCGACTAAACCACGTATAAAATGCAAAAGCCTTTTCTTTATCGGTTTGTGCGCCTGCGAGACGAAAGACATCTTGGGCAAATTGCCCACACGATTCATTACTTGGCCACGAATTATTGCCTAACCAAATACCTTGTGCTGTCATACGATTACCCCAGTAACCTTTTAATTTTGTTGAGCCAACGCTTCGCGTCGTGGACCACAAATTTTACAAAAATCTTTCCAGCATAAGAGACCAGCCGGATCTTCTTTCAGCAACGCTATCGTTTCATCGAGTAAAATCTTAGCATCAAATAAATACGATGTGGCATGACCGATAAGTCCCGTCTTACAAATTTTCTGAACACCAGGCCTTTCCATTAGCACCAAGAAACCATTGCTATCGCCTGGTGATTTTGTGCGTGTTTGGACACGTTCCACACCATCAGTCCCTTTATAACGAATTTCATTTTCGTAACCTGGGTACGGAATATGCTGGTAAGGAATATCTAGAATTGATTCCGCGACATGCACCAGTGAACATGACTTGAGATCAGTGCCAAGATGAAGCACTTTACCCCCCATCAGCGCAGCTTTATGTAATGGACTGTTTTCATCCAATGGCGCTACATCTTCGTGCCCAGCGAGGATTTCCTCGGCATGTTTTCCGATCGCAGCTACTGAATGCGTCGCATCATTGCTGCGTAATACTTCAGGCCAGATGCGAAACGTTTCAGTTATAAGACCCAATCGCGATGATTCTTCATTGAGGTCTATAAATTCTTTTGGACTGGTGAACACCGGCATGATCAAGGTGCCGTCTTCACCAAGAGCATCGAGCAATGCCTGGATAACAGCCTGCGGCCCACCATCAACTTGGTCGCCGATTTTTTTCATAGAACTATGAACAGTTAGAATATCGCCAGCTTCGATACCAATTTTACGAAAATCGTCAGTTAATTGCGCTGCAGTAAACATTTTCACCTATAGAAAGAAGTCAAAAATAATTAAAAAAGCCGCTTGAATAAGCAGGTAGACCAGCCACAGAAAAGGCCTCTATTTTTCAATACTATGAGTGCACCTAGGGATATCAATCTGATATATCAAGTGTTATAAACCACTTATGCAGTGTTCTGCTTTTTTAAATATGTTATTAATGTATTCTCAATATATTGCATTTTTACCTGTATTTTTACTAATTAAATAAAAAACTACAGATTGCAGTACACTTGTTTTAAACATAGAACAGTTTGCTAATTTGCGATCGCCTATAGACTGATTATATTCATAATGGTATATCAGTTTGATATACACCAACCGTTGGTGTTCTTATTTGTGACGCCTTTTTGGATACAATTTATGGAGTGCAGTACCCTTTCCCTTTTCTCACCCCTAATCGCATTGAATTACAATTGACGCTATTTGGGTTTTCCTAAAGTAGCTGATCCAACGCTTCAACAGCGTTACTTTTAAACAAGTTTTTCTTTTCAAAGAGGAGCGAATCCGCAATGAAACACATTATGTCACTTTCCACTTGTCTCTGTGCATTTTTATTATGCTTCACAACAAGTGCCCATGCGGCTGATGCCTACGAAAATTACGTTAAATCCAGCAAGGATTTTAAACGCGTTAAACAAGACAAAGACTGGGCCTATAAAGCATGGCCAAGTTGGATTTATATGCCGTGGTATTATCAATGGGGCATTGGACAAACCGATGAAGGTGGCAAATTTTGCCAAGAGATGGGTTACAACGGTGCCTTCACCGATCATGGCAACACTAAATACCTTGATTGGATCAATAAATACAAACTACGCTTTTATAATGACCACACCGCTGGCAAAGGCGATCTTCTCTTATACCACAAAAAGAAAAAAGATGTTGATTCCCTAAAGAAAAATCTTCCAGGTACTGGTATGCGTCGCGTGCCAGTTAATGAAGCGCTCTATAAAAAGCTCACCGGATTAATGGACAAGCGAATCAAAGGCCTCAAGTCCTCACCATATCGTTCTGCCTATTCGTTAGATGACGAAATTAGTTGGGGTTCGTTTATTCGCCCGACGATGTGGCGCATTACTGATGACAAAGTTTACCGTGAATGGCTCAAAGAAGTTTATGGGGCAAGCAATGCACCAGCTAATCCTGGCTGGATTGGCTACAATAATTTGCGCCCTAAATTGAAAGGCTGGAAACTGAAAGACTTCGATTGTAGTCAGTTAATGAATCAGTGGTCATTTAATGATTCGCATTGGAATAACTTCCTTGGTCGTTTAGTCGAATTTGGCAACTCTGTAGATCCGGATATTCCCGTTGGATTTGTAGGCGCACAATCACCAAATGCATTCGGTGGCTATGACTATGCGAAAATTATGCGTAAAGTGCAATTTGTTGAGGCCTATGGCTTGGACGATACACAAAACGTGATTCGCTCATTCAATCCTAAACAAGCATTACCTATTGTTTCAACGCATTTCCATAAAACTGCAAACGATACCATTTGGCAGTGCTGGTACTCGTTAGCTAAAGGCAATCGTGGACACATCGGTTGGGTGCAAGCCTGGTTCGATGGCAAAACACCAAAACCATGGCATGCACAAGTTGCACCACACTATTTAGAAGCTGGCCAAAAAATTGGGCCATTATTAGCCAAGGCTGAATATATCGACGATAATGTCGCTGTATATTATAGCCACGCTTCGATCCAAATGGGCTGGATTCTCGATGCAGAATCACATGGTAAAACTTGGCCAAATCGAAATGGCGACCCTAAACGCAGCACCTATAGCGTTGGTATGCGCGCCTGGCGCAAAATGCTGCAAGATGAAGGTCTGCAATTTACCTTCATCAATTACGTTGATGTGATTCAAGATGGTGGCATTCCAAAGAAATACAAAACTTTGATTCTCCCTGCTGTTTACTGCTTATCTGACGTCGAAATTAAACACATTAAGAAATTCGTTGAAAATGGCGGTACTTTAGTTGCTGACTTCATGCCTGCTTTATTCGATCAACACGGCAAAGCGCGCAAAGATGGCGGCGGTCTCGACGATGTCTTTGGCGTCAAGCATGACATGAACATGTCAGCAAAAGATGTGTTTGGCGATACACTGTGGGTTGAAGTCAACCAAGATGTGTGCTGGTCTGAGGCTGGCAAATATAATGCCTTCCTAACCAAAAAGACTACGTGTAAAAAAGACGGTAGTGGCTTCAACGTTGCCGTAAAAGCTATGAAGGTGAATAATCATAATAAAGTTGGCAAAGGTAACGCCTATTTGCTCAACCTCTCACCACAATGGTATAATGCCTATCGTCAAAATAACGACAATGCTGGCATGGCTAAACGCTCTACGTTTATCGATCCAGTTAAGAGCTCTGGCGTCAAACGCTGGGTCAGCATTCCTGATGCTGGCTCTGATGCTGCAAACTATGAAATTGCTTACTGGGAAAAAGAAGGCCGCACCATTCTCTTTGTGGTTACCAATCCTGACAGCACCAAAACCTCACTCGGTGGCGGTAACTCAAAAGGACTTAAAACCAATAAAGCAAATGTCACGCTGACCTTTGATAAGACAATGAAAAATGTTGTTAACGAACGCACTGGTAAGAAATTAAAAAATGGCAAGGAATTTAAATTCTCTTGGCAGCAACCAGAGGCATTGGTCATCTCATTCGATGGTCACCCTTATAAATAGTATTCTTTCAAATAAAAAGAGCAGGCCTTTGTAGGCCTGCTCTTTTTATTGGCAAACAAGACCGTTAGAGAAATACAATAAAACTTGTTTTACGTTTTAAATGACAAGAATAAGATTATTAAACCATGATGCAGTCCATGCCGATAGAACAATCTATTCAAACTGATACACAGTTCCAAAGTTTAACGCAAGGTCTCCCTGACTTTGACCAGCATAAGCACGTTGCCTGTATTCATGACGATAAGACCGGTCTCCATTGTTTAATTGCCGTTCATAATACATCGCGTGGTCCTGGTGTTGGCGGCTGTCGTTTATGGCAATATGACGAACTCAGCGACGCTTTAACTGACGTCTTGCGCTTATCCCAAGGCATGACTTATAAAAACGCTATGGCCGATCTTGCATTTGGCGGAGGCAAAGCAGTAATTCTCGCGCCTGATTTCAGCAAATACAGTCGCAGCGATGTCTTCGCCTCCTTCGGACGTGCGCTCGAAGTTTTAAATGGTGATTACTGTACCGCAGAAGATGTCGGTACGAGTCCTGAGGACATGGCCAATATTCATAAAAACAGCAAACATATTTTCGGTCTCGCTGACAAAAGTGGTGACCCTTCGCCATTCACTGCCTATGGTGTTTTCTTGGGCATAAAAGAAGCCGTACAATTTCGCCTGCAAACAGACTCGTTAAAAGGTGTCCACGTTGCTGTACAAGGTCTCGGTCATGTTGGTCATCATTTATGTGAACTATTACACGAAGCTGGCGCACGACTGACCGTTACTGATGTTCGTCAAGATTCAATTAAACGTGTCAAGGACGCTTTTCAGGCAAAAACATGTGCACCTGACGATATATATAGCATTGCAGCAGATGTCTATGCACCCTGCGCTCTCGGTGCGACGGTTAATCCACAGACACTCGAAAAATTACAAGTATCTGTTATTGCGGGCGCCGCCAATAATCAGTTAAGCACCGAGTCGATCGCCAATGAATTAAAACAACGCCAGGTGCTCTATGTTCCTGATTATGTGATTAATGCTGGTGGCATCGTTAATATTGCCTGTGAAAGCGGCTCTGATTACGACGCTGATCGCGCGCGCCAAGAAGTTGATAAAATCAGCCCACGCCTACGTGAAATATTTGAGCAATCAGAAAAACAAGACCGCTGCACCATCGCGGTTGCCAATGACATTGCTCAAAAAAAATTCAGCCCCAACACTGAATCAAACATACGTATTCACAATTTATAAATACCACGTATAGTGAACTCTACACCTGAGATCACTTATGCCGGATTCCAATCTTGATGATTATACCTTAGCCAATCGTAAATTGGTTATGTATCCTGATCTCAGCGTCACTGGACGTTTATTCGGTGGCGCACTCTTGTCGTGGATCGATGAGAGTTCGGCACTTTTAGCCATGGATCACATGGGCACTAAGAATATTGTCACTAAGAAAATATCTGAAGTTATTTTTGAGGCACCAGCCCTCCTTGGTGACGTTCTTGAAATTTGGTGCACGGTAACCAAAGAAGGTCGTTCGTCACTCAGTCTCGATTGTATGATTGTTGTCGATCACCCTGGTGATAGTGATAAAACCACTGTTTGTAATTGCTCTATGACCTTCGTTGCCATTGATAGCAACGGCAAACCGTGTGCTTGGAATAACAACTCTTAATTATCCGTGAGAAAATATTTAGATAACATATGAACCCAAACACAAATGTTCTTTTCATAATGGCTGACCAAATGAATGGTCGAATGTGCCCCCTAGACGGATCAGCAAGAAGTGCGCAAACACCTCATTTAAACCAACTCGCTGGATCCGGGACCAATTTCCGTCACGCCTACTGTAACAATCCACTATGCACACCGTCTCGCATGTCCATGCTCACAGGGCGATTAATTAGCAATCTTCAACAGGGCTATGATAATTCTTCACAGCTATCCAGTGAAATACCTACCTTTGCGCATCTCTTTCAATCTGCTGGACACCAATGCATTCTATCCGGCAAAATGCATTTTGTTGGTGCTGATCAGCATCATGGTTTTCACGAGCGACTCACCACCGATATTTACCCAGCTGATTTTTCATGGGTTCCAGCACCTTGGGGCTCAAGTGATAAAACACATCCATCGATGGGCATTAATGCTATCCAACAAGCAAAAATTTCTGAATCAAACTTTCAAATTCGCTACGACACCGAGACCCATGCTTGCGCGAAACGTCGACTAATGGAAATGGAATACCAGGAACAGCCCTTTTTCTTTTGTGTTTCTTATACGCATCCACATAGCCCGTATCAGGTACCAAAACGTTACTATGACCTGTATCAAGACGAGGACATTCCTCTGCCTTACATACCTGAAAACATGGATAAACTCGATACCTATAATCAAATCCTAGCAAATAATTGTAACTATAATGGTTCCGAAAGCATGGACACTTACCGCGAAGTGAAAAAGATTTATTTCGCTATGTGCAGCTATGTAGACGACCTAGTCGGTGATTTAATTCAGACCTTGAAGGACACTGGTCAATACGAAAATACCTTAATTGTCTTCACTTCCGATCATGGCGAAATGATGGGGCAACATGGTATGTTTGAAAAACGAACCTACTTCGAAGATTCACTACGCGTTCCCTTATTATTTTCACACCCCTCACTTCCTGCACAAACTTGTGATTCACCAGTATCGCTAATAGACCTCTTCCCTAGCTTCATTGATCTTTTCAAACTCAATTGGCCACAAGAGGCGCTTCAAGGCACATCATTAGCCAAAGTCATCAATGGCGAATGCAAAGAAACACAGCATACGGTTATTAGTGAGTATTTTGGAGAAGCTATTAACTTTCCTTTTCGCGCCGCCATCAAAGGCAACTATAAATATGTCAATTTCCCAGGCGAAAACGGTGAAGAGCGATTAGTCGATGTAGCCAACGACTATAATGAATTACAAAATCTCGTAGATGACAACTTGTCAGTAAACGAATACCAAACGCTTAAAGATGAACTCAGCAATGGTTTTAATTACCCTCACTTTAAAAAATCATTAATCGAGAATCAAAAGAATCGTCGTTTATTACGCTCTCTCTATGCAAACTATAGACCCGATTGGAATTGCATGCCCGATTATCCGGCACACAAATTATATAAACGCTGATGAGTAAACTATTACATATTACGACGATAAGCCCCACCAACTTCAAATAACGCGTCGGTAATTTCACCGAGCGAACAGACTTTCGCTGCTTCCATCAGTTCCTCGAATAAATTCCCGTTATCACGCGCCACTTCTTTCAAGCGTGACAGTGCCGCAGTAGATTCATCAGCAAAGCAAATCTTTAAATCAGCAACTTGCTTAATTTGCATGTCTTTGGACTCGTCGCTTGAACGACGCAATTCGAGTTCTTTTTCTTCAGGACCGTTTGGATTAATGTAGGTATTCACACCAATTATTTTAAAGTCACCATTGTGCTTCAAGGTCTCATACGCCATCGAATCTTCTTGGATACGCGATCGCTGATACATGGTTTCCATGGCACCAAGTACACCACCACGACGGTCGATCGATTCAAATTCTTTTAACACGGCTTCTTCAACTAAATCAGTTAAATACTCTTGGAAGTAACTACCTTGCAGTGGGTTTTCATTCTTCGCCAGGCCACATTCATTGTTAATAATCAATTGAATTGCAATGGCACGACGTACTGATTCCTCAGTTGGTGTCGTAATGGCTTCATCATAAGCATTGGTATGTAATGAATTACAATTATCGGCAATCGCGTATAAAGCTTGCAAGGTCGTACGAATATCGTTGAAATCGACTTCTTGAGCATGCAGCGAACGACCAGATGTTTGAATGTGATATTTTAATTTCTGACTGCGCTCATCAGCACCATACAAATCACGTAATGCAATAGCCCAAATGCGTCGAGCAACGCGGCCAATCACTGAATATTCAGGATCCAAACCGTTGGAGAAGAAGAATGATAAATTCGGAGCGAATTTATTCACATCCATGCCACGAGCACGGTAATACTCAAGTAATGTAAAACCATTGGCCAAGGTAAAGGCCAATTGTGAAATCGGCGTTGCACCTGCTTCGGCAATATGATAGCCGCTGATACTGACGCTGTAAAAATTACGAACGTTATGATCAATGAAATAGGCCTGCACATCAGCCTTCGCCCGTAATGTAAATTCCGTTGAGAAGATGCAGGTATTTTGCGCTTGGTCTTCCTTTAAAATATCAGCCTGCACGGTGCCACGTATCGAACTGAGTACCTGCGCCTTGACTTCAGCATATTCAGCTGGATCAACAATTTGATCAGCACAAACACCTAAAAAACCGAGACCCATGCCGTCGTGGCCTTCCGGTAGCTCCTCACGATAGGTCGGACGCTCAACGCCTTTTGCTGTGAACCAGTCTTCAATGCGTTGTTCGATAGCTGGCCAAGTACCATCCGCTTTATGCTTACGCTCAATAGCCGCATCAATCGCCGAATTCATAAAAAAGGCTAAGATAGTTGGTGCAGGTCCATTAATAGTCATCGATACTGATGTACTTGGTGCACATAAATCAAAACCAGAATACAAACGCTTGGCATCATCAAGGGTGCAAATCGAAACACCAGCGTTTCCGATTTTCCCATAAATATCCATGCGCTCTGCTGGATTGGCACCGTATAAGGTCACCGAGTCAAAAGCCGTCGATAAGCGCGCAGCTGCTTGGCCCTTACTCACATAATGGAAACGTCTGTTTGTTTGTTCCGCAGTTCCTTCACCGGCAAACATCCGTGTTGGATCTTCACCCGTACGCTTGTATTCAAATACACCAGCAGTGTAGGGGAATTTACCAGGAACATTTTCCAATTTTGTGAATTTCAAACGCTCTGACCAGTCTTTAGCAGTTGGCATTTTAACTTTAGGTATTTTTAAATGACTGAGCGATTCACCGTAATTTTCAACGCGTATTTCTTTACCGCGGACCTGATACACGTTTTCGTCAGCTAAATAGGCAGTGAGTACTTCGTCATAATGTTGTAAAATGTCTAAAGAATCTGGGCTGAGTTCACGCAATAACTCGTTGTAGCGCTGACGCAGGGTTAACACCGCAACATCAGTATCTTTATTAGCTAATGCATCATCACTATATAAAGCAGCAGCTTCTGGCACTGCATCGCCCAAGGCCTGCAAGGCGCGCAAACAACCATCGGCCTGCTCAACGGTTTCCATTTCTTTATGCAATTGCTCGCGGTAACCACGCACCGTTTTAGAAATTTCGCCCAAATAACGGCTATGCTCTTCTGGAATTAATGTTGCGGTATTAGCATCACCCTCGGCAAATGTTTCGAAGGCCCATGAGTCCGCATCACCTGTTTTCGCCGCAACAGCATTCATCAATGCATTAAAAAATGTATTAGTGCCAAGATCATTAAAGCGATGCGCACAAGTCCCATAAACAGGCATAGTGGCGACATCATCTTCAAAGCGTTTATGATTGCGTTGATAGGTTTTCTTCACATCGCGAAGAGCGTCCAAGGCACCATTGCGATCAAATTTATTAATTACAATTAAATCGGCATAATCGAGCATATCGATTTTTTCGAGTTGAGTTGGCGCACCAAACTCAGGCGTCATCACATAAACTGGAATGTCGCTGAGATCAGCGACTTCACTATCGCTCTGACCAATGCCTGCTGTTTCTAAAATAACTAAATCGAAACCTGCAGCTTGTAAGACTTTTAATGCGTCTTGGACATGTTGACTGGTTGCTAAATTCGCCCGTCGCGTTGCCATCGAGCGAATAAACACTCGTGGATTAGATGATGAATTCATGCGAATACGGTCACCCAATAAGGCACCGCCAGTACGACGCCGTGAAGGATCAACACTTAAAACTGCAACCGTTTTATCTGGATAGCGATCCAAGAAACGCAAGAGCACCTCATCAACCAAAGAACTCTTACCCGCGCCACCAGTTCCGGTAAATCCAAGCAAAGGCCCAGGAGTCATGCCTTTTAATTGCGCATCAACTGCTTCGATAATATTTTGATAAGCTTCTGGCTGCTGCTCGTCTTCACTCATTTCAATAGTGGTAATAGCGCGAGCAATGCCGATTGGATTATCAGTATTTAATGCATCGATATTCTGCAGTAATGCACCATGCGGAATAACATCACAGGTTTTCAACATCTGACGGATCATGCCCTCTAAGCCGAGCTCCTGACCATCCTCAGGAGAAAAGATTCGTGCCACGCCACGTTCATGAAGCAAAGCTATTTCTTCAGGCACGATGACGCCACCACCACCGCCAAACACTTTAATATGCCCTGCCCCTTTTTCTTTTAATAATTCAACCATGTAAGTGAAATATTCAACGTGCCCACCTTGATAACTACTCACTGCAATACCTTGAGCATCTTCGTGAATAGCTGTATTCACAATATCTTCAACAGATCGATTGTGGCCGAGATGAATAACTTCAGCACCTTCGCTTTGCAAGATACGGCGCATGATATGAATGGATGCGTCGTGGCCGTCAAACAACGATGTCGCTGTAACGAAACGAACCTTGTGTTCTAAGGTGAATTCCTGTTCAGTTGCCTGCTGACTATCTTGAGTCTGAGTCATTCGTATTCCTTCATCGTCCTTACGATTTTTTCGCTTCGTCTGGAATATCTTTTTGAATTAAACGTGCCATGGTCGCACGGCTGAGATTAAAAACATCTTTAAAGAATGCATAGTGATAGCGGAAAAAACCCATTTCTTGCTTCAAGTTTTCCCATTGGCCGCGTAATTGACCGTAAGCCATCTCCAAGACTTCAGGATCTTCCACCACTGGTTTCATCATAGTTTGTTTGGATGCGTACTCGACCAATTTTTTCTTCCACGCCCGTTTGCCAAATATCCACGGGAAGTAATCAATAGTAATGCGCTTTTTATAATAGAGCACATCACCTTTCCTATTCTTAACGGCCTTATAACGCAATGAGTACAAATTATAATAATGGCTCTCAAGTGCGAGCTTTTGCATACTCAAACTTTCAGCCAAATTCATACCTTGCTCCAGGCAGGAAAAATTCATCACCAACATAAAAGGACGGCGCTCTTCTTTAATAACTTTATGCGCCCATTGTAATTTCTTATACAAATCATGTAAGTTAACGGTGGAAGCAACTGCCCCCTGTACTGCATGCTTCTCTGCATATTTCAGGAAGTTAATTGATTTATGTTTAGCAATATGACCATCACGGGTTTTGGTTCCTGGCGTCGTTGTTGCCGCCGCCTGTCCGCCAGTATTACCGAGCGTCTGATTAACCACAACGATATGTAAAATAGGATCTTGATGATGCAGCGCGTCTTCAACTGAGCGCAAGCCTTGCATCATCCCACCATCACCGGCAATAGAAACGACGATATCTTCGTCATCTTTATTTTCACTCAAACCTGAGGCCACACCATGTGCGGTTTCAAAGGCAATGCGAATATAGGGCATATTCCAAATTGAGGTGCGGTTCATGCCAGAAAAAACCGTACCACAACCGTCTTGTTCACTGACAAAGATCTTGCCCTTATCATTTTGCAGGGCATACAAATAATTAAAGACATTGCGGAAAATGTTTATCTGTCCACAACCCCCACAGGCCATGTCACCGCCACTAATCGGCGTCTTACCACGTAGAGTTAAATACATGTTTTGTATTTGCGAGACCATTGGGTGAAAATGGAACATGAATTTGTAGAATTTCTTTTTGAAGACCGAGCGACTTTTAATTTTGGCCATTTTCTTTTCATTACCGAGTGCCTGATAAATTGGCGCTGGCAGAATACGTTGCTGGAATTGCTCAAGTGTTTCCGCCTCAATAGGAACTTCAGATAGTTGCTCTTCTTCATCACCCATGGCTTTTTGATAAGCACAAAAACCAGCAACAATACCTTTGCGACTCGCTTCCTTACTCACAATAGCAGCTTCTTTAGCAACCGCAGGTATAGTGCTTAAGTTGTCCATTAAATGAAGCAGTGTTTGCACATTATCAACACCGAGATGTGCCAACAATGCACCAAAGAGGATCAAGTTAGTTCTATTTGAGTTATTATATAAACTTAAAGCAATACTCTTAGCCGGTACAACAACAACCTGAGCTTGCTCCGGTACCTTCAATTTGTATTGATCTATTTTATTTTCATCGCCATCAATAATTAATGTGCCATCTGTAGCAAGCTGTGGTAGCATTGCTTCTAAATGCACATCATCCTCAAAAGACACAATGGTGTCGGCAAATACGATATCCGAATAATCGCGAATTTTTTCTTGAGCATTTTTAAAGCTTAAGGTAATGCCGCCACCACGCTGAAGTGCGCCGTATCCCACCATCGATAATGAATGTTCACCGCGCAAGGTCGAAACACCTGAGAGCAAAGCATTCAACAATAAAACACCCTGACCACCTTTGCCAACGACCATCGTCTGATGCACACCCTCTTGCTTCAGGCCAATATCAAATGCAGCATCGGTCTCTGGTAATTGATTACCACGATTGCCAAGTGAAATCACATTATCGATGCCATGCTTATCCAACCATTGATGTGTCTTTGATTGCGCATTAGCCGATGCTAAATCAGCTAACATGCGATTAATTAACAATAAATAGGGAATAGTCACCGCACGACCACCAAGGCCTAATTGCACGGCAAATATTTCTGGCGCGTGTTCCAATGAATATAACGCGGAACGAACTTCATCAGCAAAGGCAGCACCTCCGGCACGACCGGATTGATTACTGTAATCAAGAATCGCTACTGCTTTAGCCCGGCCAATTGCTTGGCGAATTTCTTCCGCTGGGAACGGTCGATATAAATTCACCGACACGGCTCCAGCCTGCACACCTTGCTCACGCAATTGGTCAACGACGTATTCAGCCGTATGCATATCAGGGTCGTTTAAACTGATGACACAAAAATCAAACGCACCTGGTTCAGGATAGGCCTCGACTTTTTGAATAGCTTTACGGCCTGATACTTTGGCAAATGAATCGGCCATCGCATCAAAACTTCGTCCAGCATGGCGTAAAACCTCATCAATAGCCTGACGTTGTTCACCATAACGCGCATCAAAATCTAATATACCAACTGACTTATTTTCTTCTTCAGAAAATACAAATGGATTTGTTGGTGTACCCAGAAACTCGCGCATTTCTTCATCGCTGCATAATGATAATGCACCTTGTTTTTTCGATGACAGGGAATGTGTTTCTACAAAGCCTTTAATCACTAAGCGACCTGGAACCCAAACACCGTCAGACTCCATCAATTTTAATAAAACCGCCGATTTATCATAATTATCTTGGAGCCCACGACCAAATAAAACGATCTCGCCAGTATCGGCAGTCCGTAAGGTAGTCGTATGGTCTGGCTTAATCGAAGTACCCGGTGCAATTGCACGAGTTAATTCATACATAAAAACTGGCAAATGCAGACCCGGATTAATATTTAAAAACTCAAATAATTGGGCCATGCTTTGTGAGCCCTGGGCCATCAAGGCGCGCTTGCCTTGCACGGCGGCACCAGTTAACCAGGCATAACCAGCCTCTTCGGACAAACAGGTGCGTAAATTTAATGGCCTGTCATCACTTTGGTGCTTAACGTGCTCTTCCAAGTATTTGAGCAAACTCGTATTCGGCGTAATCGGAAACATGGTTGCCACGTCAAACTGCGCTTGGAAGACAAATTGACCAAGCATCACGGAACCGTTGAAAACTTCAGTGTCGCCCTGATGCGTCGGACCCTTTTCTGTTTGCTGTAAAAATGCTGCAGCCTGCGCGATTAAGAGCTGAGCGCTCGATAACCCTACAGTTTCAGGCGCTTGAAATATATCAGCTACTTGCTCGGGCTCTAACGGCGCACCAGCGAAATTATCGTAATTGACATATTCCTTGGGCACAAAGTGAATAGCACCAGTTGGGCAAGCAGATGTACAAACAAAACAGCCTTTACAATGATCGTAATTCGTTGAACCCTTACTTACAAACTCGTGATTAGTTTTTTCTTCTAAATGAAAGCCCGGCATAATCGATAAGGCTTTTTTCATGCCGCGAACAAGACCTGACGCTTTTTGTTCTTCTATCGAATAATCAATACTGTGGTGCGGACAGGCAACGACGCAGCTTAGACAATCAATGCATTGCGTTTTAAGGGTGATTGGCACATAGGATTTATCAGTCCATACACGCTCTGCCGCAGAACCGCCACTCACTGCAGTACCTTGCTCAGTAAAATCCTGATAGGTTTCCAAATCATTAATTTCTTTACCGAGTACTTTCGCTGGCGTTTCGGAAATAGCCGACAATTCGAAAGCTTCGGAAGCCATTAATTGATTGGAGGACAGGTGCTTATCTTGGTTACCCATGTATAGCACCATGCTTTATTTTTGTATACCAGACTGAACTACATGTTTTTTGCATCGTTCGATGATTACCCTTCCATCTGTTACTAAACAGGACCGCAAAAGACTAACACAGGTTCTCTGAGAAATCCAGAAATCTCGTGTTATAATTCTATTAAATTGTTCGAAGAAGTCTTGAAAAAAATGGCCGAGGTCACCGCAACTGTGCAAAACCGTTTATAATGTATAAGAGGCATAATCAGATGAAATACCTTAATTTAGGCATTCTTTTACTCCTGCTTACTAGCACTTATGCCGAAGTCCTTGGTGTATGGAATTTTAGCAAGACTGACGGAACTGTTATAAAAAATGAAATTGAAGGCTCCAAGGTCCACGCCCATTTAATGGGCTTTGATAAGGAAAACCTTGGTGGCATAGATGTGAAGGTGAAGCCTTTCTCTATCAGCCAAACCTTACCCGAAAAATCGGCGTATAATGTCGACATAGCTCAATCTGGTTGGTCTGCATTCAATGGCATTAAGCACAATGGCTTGAATCCTGGCGTCAAAACACCCGTTGGCGACACGGCCTTATGTTTTTTTTCAGCCAAAGATGCGAACTGGATTCACTTCCCTGGTTTAGCCACGGCCTTTGTTAATCGACCCAAAGGCGCTGCGCGTAATTTCAGCATCGCTGCTTGGTACCTACTGCAAACCAAAGGCGAAAAACCAGAATACATTGCAAAAGTAAACCCTTTAATGCGCTTTGGAAAAACCGATATGCGAGTCATGACCTATAAAGTGGTCGACCGTTTTTACACAGAAGATGTTGGCAACGGGCTTGGTGGGGGCAAAGCTTATAAAACCAAATGGGCAAACCGCGAAGCAACAGCTGGTAAATGGTTTCATTTGGTCATCACCGGCAATCAAGAAACCGAGAAATTTCGCATGTTTATTAACAACAAAGAAGTCGAATATGCACACAAACCAAATCCCACCGATGGTTATGCGTGGCCGAAAAAAGGCGGTATGCAAATCAGCTTTGACACCGACACCCCTTCAGATGGTATGGTTATTGGTCGTTGGCTTGGTGGGTACGCCGCAAACAACACAACCATGGGTATTGCAAGCTTTGTCGTTCTCAAAAATGAAGTCATGACCGAAGCACAACGTACGCACTTATACGAACTTGGTCTAAAAGGCATTCCGTTTAAAGGAAAATGGCCAGAATAGGATTCAATGCGTTTCTAATAGTTTACGCAGCGTATCGCTTTTCATTTTTTGCGCAGTACTGATTTCTTTTTGCTGACCGTAAAGCTTTTCGCTTTCCTCTTTCTCATTTGCAAACCAATCTACATCTGGATGTTCAAATACATCAGAATCAGATTCTAACTCAAAAGCAGGATGATATTGTTCTGGTGCAGCAACATATTCATCATCATTGGCGCAAAAAATAATACTGGTGGTTAATTCTTTTTCTTGTTCAAGTGCACGCTGTGCTTCACGTTTGGCTTTAAAGAAACGATGTTTTTTAATCAGATGAAAGGCATACATCGATGCCGCCACAATCAGTGGATTAATCAGAGCAAAAATTCGAATAGACAATGCAGAATCTAGCAGAGCAGACTCAAGCCCACTCAATAACGCAATAACCAAAACACTACCGGCCATAAGATAGGTGAGCATCAATAAACTTAAAAAGGACACAAACAGCTGGCGTTTTTTTCTAGGATTGCTCATCTTTGTTTCACTTTACTTTGAAGCTGGAAATGTGTCGAAAAGGTAATGAACACTATAGATTCTGGTCTAAATAGCAAGATTTATTTAAGGTGTTAGTAATATTATACTTATGTTAAGCAATTAGTTTTGTATCGTAAGTTTTTGTGCATGAGATTTAGGTATCTTATGAGTCCATTTCAGCATAAGTGATTATGATTACCTGTGTTCGCGCACACATGCTTATCTGACCTACTAGGCTCCAGATCATGGTCTATAAAATGTTACCGGGCTTAGAAAAACGCGATCATCAGATACGCACGACTCCACGTCGAAGAAACGACTGCAAGAGTCCACGCGTTGACCCCAAGCGTCGAGATCGACTTAAAGACAAAATGCGACAACGTCTCAGCAAACGACTGCGCAACATGCGCATGGCCCTCTATTTCTTATGCATCCCTGCAATCATTCTCTTCGCCATTGTCATCGCCAATGGCATATATGAATTTATTCCCGGACGATTACCGGGCGGACGAGCTGAAGGCTTTGCAGTCGGTGCAATCATCCTCGGTCTCTTAATGACCTTCGGTGTAATCACTGATATTCATGCAACGCGAAACCGTTTGGAAAGAATTAATTAAAAACGCCGAGCATTGTATGCTCGGCGCCATTAATTTTCCAATAACTAAAAACCAATACCTAAAAACAAAGAACTATATTATTTTTGGTTCGTCTCCGCCATCATCAGCAGCATCGCCGCTTTCAGATAAGGCACGAATGCGTGCTTGAGCACCAGCAAGATCACTACGCAATTTCTTGAGCGCTTCGGAGTCTTCAGCGTGAGCTGTCTTCTCGCGCTCGAGATTTGATTCGATTTGCTCGCGTTCTTTATCAAATTCATCACGAAGATTTTGTCGATCTTCTTTCATTGATTCAACACGAGATTTTTCAGTAGCTAATTCATCTTCGACGCCGCGAATGCGGTTGCGTAATTCCTCACGCTCTTCACGCAGTTTCGCCACCTCAGACTTCAATGCACCTGCAGAGAACTCCTCTTTACCACCAACTGCACTTTGAGCCTCTTCATAGGCTTGCAGTTTTCGACGCGCTTCCTTGAGTTCTTCTTCAAGTGCTTCGCTCTGTGCCTGCAAGGTTGATAATTCAACTTGTTGATCATCAGCATTATCTTCAGCACGTTTAATTGATAAAATTTCATCATCACGGGCTTGCACCTGCTTGGTGAGTTCATCAATTTTCTTTTTCAAGACATTTTCTTCGAGTCGATAATCATCAATTTGCTGCTGCATTTCGCGCGCAACTTTATCTTTGGCTTTTTCAGCTTCTGATAATTTTGCACTTAAATCTTTCACTTCACCAGCAGAGCTATTTGATGATTCTTCGTTGCGCGCACGATATTCTTCAATCGCCGCACGCGAATCGCGCAACAAGCCCTTAAGTTCATCACGCTCAGCAGCGGTCTTATCAAGCGCCGCACCTTTTTCCTCAAGCTGCTTTTTAATCGCGTCAAGGACAGCCACACCGTTGTCAGCAAGCTCTTTATTCAGCCCTTCACGGCCCAGTGCAGCCTCATCTTCAGGCACTTCACTTAACGTCACCTCAAGGTCCGCATGCAGGTCTTCAATTTCTTCGTTCTCTGTTTTCTCACCGGCAACCCCCGCAAGTGCTGCGATATGTTTCGCCACCTCGCGGTTTGCTTGTTCGGCTTCTTCGAGCACGGCAATTTTCTCTTCTTTTTCTTTAATATCTTGGTCTTTAGCCTCAGCAGCGGTTTTGGCTTCGTTTAATTCATTTTCTTTAGCGGCGACCTGTTCTTTCGCTTCGTCTAATTCTTTCTCTTTAGCAGCGATTTCCGCTTCTTTCGCTGCCGCCGTTGCAGCGCCAGCAGCAACCGCAGCGGTAGCTGCTGCTAATTCCGTTTCTAAGGTTTTTGCCTTAGCACCGCCATCGCGACTTAAAGCGTCAATTAATGCTATACCAGAAGTCGTTAATTCGCTGGCCACCTCTTGCTTCAGCGGCACTGATTTTTCACCCGGCATTTTATCCAAGGCAGCTCGTGCATCAGCTTTTGCAGAAGCAACTGCATCGGATTGACCGTCTTCATCGGCTACCAAATCATTTAAACGATCGGCAAAACCGTGAATCGATGCTTCTAATTCGTTCAGCTTCACATCTTTTTCGTTTAATTCTGATTTGGCATCTTCCAATTCTTTTACTTTGCCATCACGTTGCGATGTCAATTGGCTGATAATTTCTTTGCCACTCTCTGCCATTTCATCGCGTTCGGCCAAGGCTTCTGCCATCTGTGATTCGATATTTTCCATTTTCGAATCACGGTCTAACTGGCTGGCTTTTAATTGGGCAAGCTCTGTCATTAATGCATGTTTACGCTCACCTAAAGCCTGAATAACTTTCGAACTTTGTTCAACTAAATTGCGCTCGTCATTATCAGTGGCAATGTCATCATTGTAATCATCAATAGCCAAAGCTAAATCGAGCACAGCATCATCACCAGCTAATTCTTCATCACCTTGCGCCGCCTTCATTACAGCTTGGGCTAATTCTTTTTCATGTGGTGCTTGTGCTGATAATTTTTCATCAGTTTCGGCAATTTGACGTTCGAGCTCGGCTTTCTCTTGTTCGAGCTGGGCTTTTTCTTCTGCTAAAGTAGCATGTTCTTGTTGTAAATCTTTATGTTTACCAACAAGCGTACCGATACGGTCTGCGAACAAACCTTTCACTGCAGCATGATCACGCTGTGCGACGGGTTCCGGCGCAGCTTCAATATCAACGTCTTGCAGTGCTTCATCCAATTGCTCTTGCAAGGCGGTAATATTTTTCGATTGATCAGTTAATTCTTCTAATGCTTTTTCAGCAGCAGCCTGACGCTCTTCGATATTTTTATCATTATCAGTCATGTCTGCTGGGACATCAACTTCAGATTCTTTAGCTTCTTCAGCAATGCGTTCTAATAAGGCATCATAATTATTTTGCACGCTATCATCAGTAGCTTTTTGTGCGATTGCTGCGAGTGCTTGTTCAGCAACAGCTTTGCGCTCAGCAACATCGGCATCAGCATCGGTTAATTTAGCATCAGCGTCTACACCACTCGCTTCGGCTTGTTCAGCAATATCACCAAGCAAGGCATCGTATTGCTCAAGTGCAGCGGTATCGCCAGCTTGTTGTGCTAATTCTAAAACTGCTTGTGCAGCAGCCGCGTTGCGTGATGGATTTTCTGCGCTCTCATCTGTAATAGCATCACCAACTTGAACACCCATTTCATCGGCCTGGGTTTTAATATTTTCAAGTAGTGCATTATAAAATTTATAAGCTTCAGCTTGACCAGCCTGCGCCTGCTCAACTTCAGCCTCTTCACTACTGCGTGCCGAATCAGCTTCATCAACCATCATCTGCAACGCACTCAAACGATTTTTCTGTTTGGCGAATAGCGCGGCTAATTCACGAGCTACTGCGGTAGCGCCAGCCAATACTTCAGCCGGGTCACCACCAGCGTCTGGTAAAGCAGAAACACTGCCTGCTGTTTGCGGCATACCCATCGCTTCGGCTGCTTCTTTTTCGAGCGTGTTGGCCTCTTCGCGTGCCCCATCCAAAGCTTCAATTAAACCGTCTACAGGCATAGCAACATCAGATGCTGCAAGCGAACCAGCTTTTAATTGCTCCAATAATCCAAGATCTCGAGATAACAAACCAGCACTGGCTGCTTCAACGGCCTCTGCTTCAGGGTCTTTATCATTTTCAGACTCGGTTATTTCACGTAATTTTTGCAAATCACCTGATAATGATTCAATAACTTTTGAACCGACTTCAAAATCATGGAAAAATTGTTCATTTAAATCGATGTCATCATCAACCGGATTTTCCTCAGCATGTGAACCAGCATAATATTCTTGGTCTAAGTGCATGACGCCGCCGGTTAAATCACTAGCGCGCATCATCAGACCTTGCATGGTTTCTTTAAGGCGATCTTTTTCTTCCATGGTTGATCGCGATAAAGCCATTTTGGTGTTTAATTGATCTTGTAATTCAAAAACATCTAAACGAAGATCTTCGGCTTCCTGATGCGAGGTATTATATTGGTCTTGCAATTTAGCGATGGTCGCCATCGCCGCCGCTAATTCTGCGGATTTATCTTCAACACCTTCGGCATCGGCAGCGCGCGCTTGTAATGCTTCAATTTCAGATGCCATGGCGCGTTTATTTTTCTCACGCTCTTGAACATCTGCTTCTGCTGCTGCGGCACGCGCCATTACTTCTTCAAGTTGCTCTTGGGTCTTCTTTAATAATTCTTCTTTTTCTTCATCATTGTACGCATTAGCCATACCCGCGCGGGTTTGTCCGATAGCTTGCGTAATCCACTGCTTTAACTTCTCTTTATTAATCGTTTTGACTTTACGATGCTGACCTTTGCTACGCAAAAACTCCGCAGCGGTTGTCTCTTCGGTCAGTGATGCCAAACCATGATCAATATCTGGTATGTTCTCTGCATCTGCCATCTAGGTACTCCTTCAGGGCCCAATTTATCCAATTCAATCGTGTGCCGACAGGCGGAGAACCAGTTTCAGAACACAATCGCTATGGCTAGAGAGGCTTAAGCCGACTAGCGTCCTGTGATGATACACTCTCGACCCCAAACAACAACGACCCCCTGTGCAGCACACAAGGGGTCGATCGTTAGTCAGTTACACGTTGAAGGCCATTTTTGGGCCTCAACGGCTACCCTAGTTGGGGACTAGTTAGCTGAGCTAAAGTACTCTTTTGAGCCTTCTGGATCGGGCTTCATGGTCGCTGAGCCTTCGTTCCAGTTCGCTGGGCAGACTTCGCCATGCTCGTCGGTGAATTGGAAGGCTTTGATGACACGAAGGACTTCATCAACGTTACGGCCAACAGGAAGGTCATGAACGATTTGCGCGCGCACAACGCCTTCTGGGTCGATGACGAAGAGGCCGCGCAAGGCGATGCCTGCATCCTCGATCAAGACGCCGTAGTCACGGCAGATGCTCTTGTTGAGGTCCGCAACCAATGGGTAAGTCAGGTCACCGAGGCCACCATCTTTACGTGGAGTGTTGCGCCATGCTAAGTGGGTGAAGTGGCTATCGATGCTGACACCGACAACGCTAGCACCAACCGCATCAAAATCTGCACCACGGTCACTGAAGGCAATGATTTCAGTTGGGCAGACGAAGGTGAAGTCGAGTGGGTAAAAGAATAAAACAGTCCATTTGCCTTTGTAATCGCTGAGTTTTAACTCACCGATGCTGCCATCTGCGTTGACGGCTTGAGCGGCAAAATCAGGTGCTTGTTTTTGAACTAAGGTCATGTGTGGATTCCTTTTTCAGAAATATGGATTGAACAGGTCGTCTCAGTCGCGCTACGCTAAACCAGGCATCGGCATGGCATATGGTCGTCGCTGAATGAGGGCCAGATACCTTGCGCTTGCGGCAGCTTTGTAAAGTGAGGACAAGGCTGGTGATGCTTGAGGAAAGACAGCTCTACACATACTTCTTACACGTATGGACATTATTCATCAAATTTTTATCGCCATGTTTGGCGTGGTTGTCGCCCTGCTGGCCTTCGGCCTGCTCATTGGTCTAGGCAGCTTGTGGGTGCGCTGTTTACAATTGCCCAATGACCCACCATTTGATGTCTATTTTAGCACGCCAGCACCCGATCTGATCAAAAAGCCTGATCCCGATAAAGCTAAGCAACAAGCCGCATTGCAAGCGCCGCTTCAAGAAGTCCTGACACAAGCACGTTATTTATGCATGCACGCCCTCCGTTGTAGAGATGCCTATAAGACCCTCGATGCCATCACTGAAAAATCTGATGACGAAAAATCTGTCGTTAAAAAGCTCAAACCAATTTACCATGCACTCAAAGATATTCCTGAACAAATGGAAACCTGGTACAAAGAAGATGGCATAGGTGCTCATCAAAAAGAAATTGAAAAATGGCACAAACAACATCATGAGGCTTGTGAATCCTATGAAGCCATCATTAACGAACTCCCACCACCGAATAAAACGCGACTTATCCTGTTAATGCTGGGCTTAGTTGTTTCTGTGGCCATGCTGGTGGCTGCGCACATGCTCATGGGCTAAATTCATGGCCCAACTCATTCATCTATTTCAACTCGATAAAAAAGATGGCATGCGCCAGGCACTGCACGAAGCACTTCGTCATGATAATCCACAATGTGATGACCTCGTTGCTGCTGGCATTGCTCATTATCACGCAAGCGACTTACTCAAACGCTTGCTGTCATTCAAAGAATTAAATGAAAATGGTTGGGAAACTGCCAGTCGTAAAATGTATTTAGCTGCTGCACAAAAACCCAAGCACCTCGCTCAAATGCCGAGCCATGAACAACCGCGGGAAAAGGCCCAAGCCCAAGGCATTCAATCCTTAGCCGATGCTGAATTAATGGCACTGCTCCTTCGTACAGGCAATGCCAATGAAGGCGTTCTCGAGTTTGCCCATCGCCTGGTACGTGAGCATGAAGGCGTTATTGGTCTGGCCGATCTCGACATTGAAGAACTGATGCAAGCTGAGGGACTTGGACCTGCCAAGGCTACAGAAATTGCCGCAGCATTTGAATTAGGACGCCGGCTGAGCAAGTCCAAGCGCACCCAACGACCAGTGCTACGCCAGCCCGAGGACGTCATCGATTTAATTGCACCAGACATGTCCCCACTCCGCCATGAAGAGCTGTGGTGTTTAGCGCTCGATACGCAGTCGCGTTTAATTGGCGACGTTCGTTGCATTAGCCAAGGTGACATTGATGGAACTGATGCTGGTCCACGAGCGTTTTTCAGACGGGCTCTGCAAGTCGGTGCTGCATCCGCAATTGCAGTGCACAATCATCCAAGCGGCAAGCCAGATGCCTCTGCCGCAGACCTCGCCGTGACCAAACGCTTGCACGCTGCTGGCAAGCTCCTCGAAGTACCTCTACAGGATCACATCGTCATCGGAGATGGTGGCTCCTATTACAGTATTCGCCGCCGCCATCCTGAATTATTCGCATAATTTCTCTGCATTTTTTGCATAACGGTGTTGCTCAAAATCTAGGTCTTGCGCTTCCAAAGTAGGCAATAGCTTGGTGCGAATTTGTGTTGAGGACGCCAAAAATTTATGCCTAAGCGGACCGATATTAAAAGCATCCTAATCGTTGGATCTGGCCCCATTGTCATCGGACAAGCTTGTGAATTTGACTACTCTGGCACCCAAGCCTGTAAGGCGTTACGCGAAGAAGGTTACCGCGTTATCCTCGTAAATTCAAACCCAGCCACGATCATGACTGATCCGGAAATGGCTGACGCAACCTACATTGAACCAATCACACCAGAGTCAGTTCGTCGTATTATCGCCAAAGAACGCCCTGATGCGATCCTGCCAACACTCGGTGGCCAAACCGCATTAAACATCGGTATGTCCTTAGCCGAAAATGGCACGCTCGAAGAGTTTGATGTTGAAATGATTGGGGCTAATGCCGAAGTCATTCAACGCGCTGAAGACCGCGAACAATTTGCTGAAGTGATTAATTCACTCGGCCTTGGACAAGCTCGTGCGGAAATAGCAAATTCCTGGGAAGATGCACAAGCGGTTAAAGAACGCATTGGCCTGCCATGCATGATTCGTCCATCATTTACCATGGGCGGCAGTGGTGGCGGATTTTGTACGACTGAAGAAGAATTTGAAACGATTGCCAAACGCGGCCTGCACCTGTCACGCATTAGTGAAATCAGTATCGAAGAAAGCCTCCTCGGTTGGAAAGAATTCGAACTCGAGGTCATGCGCGACAAAAAAGACAACGTTGTTATTATTTGTTCAATTGAAAATTTAGACCCGATGGGTGTGCATACTGGTGACTCCATTACCGTTGCCCCCTCACAAACCTTAACCGACCGTGAATATCAACGCATGCGCGATGCCGCGCTGGCAATTATTCGCAAAGTAGGTGTCGAAACTGGTGGCTCAAATATTCAATTTGCAACAAACCCAGAAGATGGTCGCTTAGTCGTCATTGAAATGAATCCACGTGTGTCGCGTTCATCAGCCTTAGCGTCAAAAGCAACTGGATTCCCCATTGCAAAATTTGCTGCAAAATTAGCTGCTGGCTACACGCTTGATGAATTACAAAACGACATTACGCGCGAGACACCTGCGTGTTTCGAACCAACCATCGATTATGTTGTTACCAAAATTCCACGCTTCGCTTTTGAAAAATTCCCTGAAGCCGACGATACGCTCGGTTATCAAATGAAATCCGTTGGTGAAGTCATGGCTATTGGTCGCACCATGCGCGAATCCTTACAAAAAGCTTTACGCGGTTTGGAAAATGGTGGTTGCGGCTTCGGTCCAAATAAAGCCGACGACTATGGATTTGATTTAAATAAAGACGAAGTCCTCGAGCGCCTCAGCACCCCGAAACGCGATCGCATCACGCTGGTTCGCCACGCCATGCAAGCTGGCGCAACTAATCAAGAAATTTTCGATGCCTGCAAAATTGATCCATGGTTTTTATTCCACTTTCGCTGCATCGTTGATCACGAAGCTAAACTCAAAGCCAATAGCTTAGACAAAATTAGCGACGACGAATTACGCGCTGCTAAACGCGATGGTTTTTCTGATAAGCAATTGTCACTGCTATGGGGCACTGAAGAGGAAACCGTACGCCAACGTCGTTGGGACGGCGATATCCGACCAGTTTATAAATTGGTCGACACCTGTGCTGCTGAATTTGAAGCAATTACACCGTACTATTATTCAACCTATGAGCAGGAATGCGAATCACGTAAAGGTGATAAAAAACGCATTATGATTTTAGGCGGTGGACCAAACCGCATCGGCCAAGGTATTGAATTTGATTACTGTTGTTGTCATGCCGCCTTTGCCTTACATGAGGCTGGTTATGAAACCATCATGGTGAATTCAAACCCTGAAACCGTTTCAACCGATTACGATACTTCAGACTATTTATTCTTCGAACCGTTAACGACAGAAGATGTTTTAGAAATTCAGCATGTAATGAGTGCCGAAGGCGTCATCGTTCAATTCGGTGGTCAAACCCCGTTGAATTTATCATTAGCTTTAGAAGCAGCTGGCGTTCCTATCATTGGTACCAGCCCGGCGAACATTAACAAAGCCGGTGACCGTGAATTATTTAAACAAACACTTGAAGATTTAAATCTCCTCCAACCGAGTAATGGTATTGCACGCTCGAAAGAAGAAGCGATCAGCGAAGCCGCCCGCGTTGGTTACCCAGTTGTAGTCCGCCCAAGCTTCGTCCTTGGTGGTCGTGGTATGGAAATCGTCTACACCGAGAAAGATTTAAATCATTACATCGACGAAGCCGTACAAGCTTCACCTGATGCACCTGTATTAATCGATAAATTCTTAGAAAATGCAATCGAGATTGATGTCGATGCGCTAAGTGATGGCACCGATGTGGTCATAGGCGGCATGCTCGAGCATATTGAGGAATGCGGCATTCACTCAGGTGATTCCGCCTGCGTCATTCCAAGTTATTCCTTATCGCAGCGCTTACTCGATCGCATGCGCGACATTGCCTTTGCCTTAGCCAAAGAATTAGATGTGCGCGGCTTAATGAATATTCAGTTTGCTGTACGTCATGAAGAAGTTTATTTAATCGAAGTAAACCCACGTGCATCGCGCACCGTGCCGTTTGTATCTAAAGCCACCGGTCTGCCACTCGCGAAAGTTGCCTCATTAATTCAGGCAGGCGCAACGCTTAAAGAACTCGGCATTCAAGCATACAAAGAACCAGACATTGTTTCGGTCAAAGAAGTGGTTTTACCATTTAATAAATTCCCAGGTGTCGACACCATCCTCGGCCCAGAAATGCGCTCAACTGGTGAGGTCATGGGCATTGCCCCAGACTTTGGCGAAGCTTTTTATAAAGCGCAAATTGGTGCCGGTAACACCCTGCAAGCAACCGATAAAAAAGAAGTGTTCATCAGTGTCCGCGACAATGATAAGCGCTCACTCATTCCACTGGCACGTGAAATTGCTGACCTTGGCTACACCGTTTTATCAACGCATGGCACGGCCCACGTTTTAAATAAAAATGGCATCCCTGCACGTGGTATGAATAAAATTCAAGACGGCGGTGAAACCCTGCTTGATCACTTATCAAATTTATTATTCGTGATTAACACGCCAAATCATAAAGGCGCACGTTTCGACGAAGCCCGTATTCGCTCTGCCTGCGCAGTTAACGGCACACCATGCTTTACCACGCTTGCTGCAGCTAGTGCGTTGGTTGGTTCATTACGTGCTGAGCACAATCAGACTTATAGTGTGCGTAGTCTTCAGGAATTGCTCCCCAAAGCGCCTGAAATTAAAATGGCAGCTAGTTAGTTTCGGGGCTCCTGCCCCGGGCCCCCGCTTCTCGGTCGAGAATTATTTTTCTTCGAAAAATTATGGCAAAATATGCCATACCATTCACTCGGTCGTCGCCTGAACAGGCATTCGCAGCCGAATCTGAAAGCTCACGATGTACTCGACCGCGCCTCTGAGTACGTATAATTTTAATTAGAACCACAGATGGACACAGATAAAATCAATCAGGAATTATTTGTTCACCCAAAGCTGTAAGCGTTTTCGTTAATCCAAAATCATCCCCACTCGTTTGCCATTTATTTAACCAAATTACCGCATCTTCCTTTTTGAACCCCTCTCCATCAATCATCTTCTTCATTGATGAAAGTGTCTCTAATTGTCCTATTTGAAAATATGCGGCATGAAAACGATAGTGAGGCGAAGGCCCAAACAATGATCGCGTATTCACTTTTTGCCACTCTTCGATATCCCCCTTTTCCACACGTTCACCATTTAGTAATTTAGAAATAAATGTCTCCTCAACGCGTTCAGATACACAGATAAACCAAATGTAGCGTGAATAACGCGCCTGCCCCGTTTTAATATTTATTTCCTCATGACGGCAATTTATTTCCGACCAAGGACTGAAAATCGGCACGATAAAGGGTGGCAGTGCTATGACAGCAATCAGTATAATGCTTATCCAGATGAAATGCTGTTTATGCATCCTTTGATTATATTGGTTTAAAGTCGCATGGCTATTTGTAATTAGGCAATTTTATGCGGGCAAGATGCCCGCGGTCCCAGGAACGTTTATCCTGTTCATCCGTGTCTATCTGTGGTTCAATTTAAAAGGATTCTATACGCTCGACGTCGCTAACGAATATTTTGCCGTCGCCGATGCGCCCGCTGCGGCAGGTGCTTTGGATTAATTCGATTATGGCGTCTTTGTCTTGGTGCTCGGAATAAACCGTTACCGCAACTTTTGGTAAATAATCAATTTGACCCTGAGCGGTTTCGCGCTTGCCGCGCTTACCGCGTCCGCGAATTTCAACAATGCGCACATCATGGGCAATACCTGACTGCAATAAATTTTGGCAAAGGATTTCACCTTTTTGCGGCCGTAAGATGCACATGAATTTAAGCATGCGATGTACTCAATGCTTATTCAGCGATGCTACCCATCGCACGGAATTTTTCGTAACGATTATTACGCAAGTCTTTATTCGAAATACCTTCCAGCTCGCCCAAGTGACGCGTCAACGCATCTTTCATAATCTCACAAGCTTTTAAGGGCTGTCGATGAGATCCACCGGCTGGCTCTAAAAGCACTTCGTCAACGACACCTAATTCTTTAAGCGCATACGAGGTAAGCTGCAAGGTTTCTGCTGCGTCCTGACGGCGATTGGCATCCTTCCATAAAATGGTCGCACAACCTTCCGGGCTAATAACCGAATAATAAGAATTCTCAAACATAAGAATGCGATCGCCAACACCGATCGCTAAGGCGCCGCCACTACCACCTTCGCCAATCACAACCGTGATAATGGGCACTTCGACATCAAACATGTCACGAATATTTTCAGCAATAGCCAAGCTCTGACCACGCTCTTCAGCTTGCAAGCCTGGATAAGCACCCGGTGTATTAATCAAGGTTACAATCGGTAAATCAAATTTTTCTGCGAGACGCATTTTTAACATGGCCTTGCGATAACCCTCTGGATGTGGACTACCAAAATTACAGCGATTACGTTCGTGAACGTCTTTTCCTTTTTGTTGACCGATCACCATGCAACGATGATCGCCAACAGTACCCATGCCACAGATAATAGCCTCATCGTCTGCGAAGAGACGATCGCCAGCCAACGGCACAAAGTCTTCAAAGACATGGTCGATATAATCTGAGGTTTCAGGGCGTAAGGGATGGCGAGCCAAGCTCACTCGCTGCCACGGCGTTAAATTATCGAAGAGCTCGCGCGTCTTTACTTCAAATTTTTTGCTCAGCGATTCTATTTCACTGGTCATGTCTACACCAGTTTCGTCACTGAGGCGACGCAGTTCTTCAATTTTATTTTCGAGTTCAACTAAGGGATCAAGAAAGTCGAATGGATTGCTCACAAGTTTCGTCCTTTGACCATCGTCACCGTGCGTGAGCACAGATGACAATTCTAAAATCTGTCTATAACCAAAAACGTCGTAGCGACTCAAATGTGGCTACGACACGGCTAAGAGCCTATCAAGCCTTTGAGCCCTGCCAAGCCATGTGGAAGTCCTGATGAGCCATATAGTTGAAGAAGAGATCAAGCTTAAACTCGACGCCGAGACCCATGAGCGCCTCCTCATTCACATCAATCACGCTTGTGGTGGCGCCATTGCCCTTCATCAAGAAAATTATTTCTTCGACAGCACTGATGAAATCTTACGCCAGCACTTGATGTCCGTGCGCGTACGCCGTCAGAATAATAAAATCTTTTTGACCGTTAAGCAAAAGCGCGAATCGCAGGATCTCGTTCATCGCCAGGATGAACATGAAGTACAATTAAACAGCGCCTGCTGGCCAAGTATCGTAACTGATAGCGCACATCTTAATGAGATCTTGCCAATTCCGCAACATTGTCTGGATATCCTCGGCAACAAAACGCTAATCCCATTCATGCATTTCACCAACCAACGCTGGCATATTCAAGATGGCAAACACGAAATTTGCTTAGATCACTCACTGTTTAATGACACCATTCATGAATATGAATTAGAAATCGAAAGTAGCGATGTCCAAGCGGCAGCCAAGAAATGGCTCCCACTATTAAAACAATGGGGCTACACTGAGATCGCTCAATCTCAGTCAAAATTAGAGCGCTGTTATAACTACGCGCGAAAGTAATTTAATCAGATGACGGCGCTTTAAATGCGCTCAATAAACCGGATTCATCGATACAGATGATTTTATCGCCGACAATTATAGGCGCATGACGCACTGGCGTTGCGATAGAGAGTTCACGCAGCAATTGTCCACGACGAGCGTTGAAACAATAGGCCACGCCTTTTTGGTCGCCAATGCATAACAATCCATCACTAACGCGTGGTGCTGACTGTGGCGCACTTCCTTGACGTAATTTTTTAGTCCACACTTCATCTAAACTCTTACCTTTAAATTGAAAGGCACGAATACTGCCATCTTCAAAGGCTGCATAAATAAGATTGCCTTCGGAAACCAAACCGCCAACAAGCGGAAATTCATCGTTGTGCACAGCACTGACAATAAAACGCTCATTCTCAAAGCGGATTAAATCAATGCCTTTGGCATGCGGAAAGACCAGTGATTTGTCATCAACCCACACGACTGATCCCGTACGCGGACGCGGTAATTGCAAGGCATCTTTTTTCGTACCATCTTCTTCGAATTCACGGAAACGTCGGTCATCAATGACATACAAACGTTCGTTTCTAAAAAATATTCCAGGATTTATAGCGCCATTTAATCCAGGCACTCGCCACTCTTCTTTGCCCTCCACTAAACCGACAACGGTGACGCTACTCCCACCCTGACGCACCAAGAGCACACGGCTTTGACCACCTCGGAATAAGAGATCGAATTCGACCGAACCGAGTACCGAGTGGTTTCCTTTATAAATTGCTTGGTTTAATCTAAATTCATTTTCATCGGTCATACCCACATTAAGCAATAAACCATCACCACTGCCAATAATGAGCTGATTATGAGCAACGGTGAGCGCATTACTCCACTGTGATTTACCCAAACCAGGTGCTATATTAATATGCTTACGCTTCAGTGTTGATAATTTAATGCCAACATTGGCATCAATCATCATCAACTGTGCAGGTGAATTGATGAGCAATTTCCCATTTACCCATTCTTGCATGTCTACCCATGCCACCTTGTCCAATTTCGTATCATAGGTCCACAAAGCGCCTGGTTGCATAACAACTTTAAACGCCTGTGTATGTTCCATTGGTATTTCACCGACATAATTTTGATAATCAGAATGGCGGATTTCAATATGCACAGCCTGATTATCTAAGCTATAAATATGAGAAATATCACGTAGGCGTAAGCCGTTTACCATAACGGTTGGCTCTTGCACCTTTTGACCTGCATCATCAACAATGCTTAACGGTAACACCGTCGGTAATCCAGCGATCATATCATGCCCACGCGGCTCTTTCATTTTTAAATCTTTGCCAAGCTGTTCAGCTTCGCGAAAACGACCCAAACGCATTTTTTCTTCAATTATCTCTAAGCTTGACTGAATCGACTTTAAATGTTTTTCAGCTTCTTCGCGCGTCTTTTTAATAAATTCTTGATCGTCAGGTTTTAATTTCGATACGGGTAATTTTTTCGCATGTTGCACTACCACTGACCAAGTGGTTTTAGGATCCTTCGCAGCTTTACGGAAATCTTGTACAGCGATCTCAAGGTCAGGATTAACTTTTATTTCTTGTTGCTTTTGACGCTCTTCGTCTTTTTTAGCTGTATCAATGAATTTTTGTAATTCGTCTGCGCGGTCGAGTGTATAAGACATGCCCAAACACACCGTCTGATACCAAGCAAATGGCTCAGCATACGCAGCTAATTCCTTCATCCGATGCGATTTCATTTCCTGATTTGGCATGTTGGTAATTTCATTGAGTTGTTGATCAATGTACATGTTATGCGCAACAGGTGTAACAAAGAATGTCGCTGCCCACAAAATAGGAATTAATAATAAAGCACTCATCGCGGCACGACGCTTCATACGCTGCTTCATCAACATTCGTGCCATCTGAATTTTTTCGAAGCATGCTTCACGTGTCGAAACATCAGTGGTGGCCTGTGAAGCCTGCTGCCACATTAAAATAGCTTTTTTATATTTACCGGCAGCAAATAACTGCTCGGCCTTTGAACGCATCACGGTAATGCGATTTTGCTGCTCGGTTTTCGCTTCTTCGATACGTTTACGAATACCTGACGTTTTCTTACCAGATCCACTTACTGCTTCGGTATCTTCTGCTTTTAATGGCGATGAATTTGACGAACGTTGCGTCGGTCCAGTCGCCGCTGATAAACCCGCAGACTGTGAGGAGTCTTGCACCGGAAGCGGTGAGCTTCCTTGGGTTGGAGATTGATAAGCACCCGAACCCGGAGGTGGATTCTGAGTTTGCACTGGCGATTCGTAGGCACCTGAACCTGGTGGTATCGGTGGAGGCGATGCCGGCATTGCTGGCAATGGATTACTCGGCGATTGTGGCGGCGGTGAACCGCCAGGTTCGGTTAGCTGTAGATCCGGCGCCGCTTCGACGGGCGGTGTACCTGGTTCGACTAATTGTAAATCTAAAGGAACAGATGGTGCCACTGGCTCCGGGCTGTCAGGAATAGCATCCTCGATACCGGCCAATGGATCGCCAACGGTCGGCATGGCACCCGATTCATCTGGCACCGGATTATCAACTGCAAATTCTTTACTCTGACTACGCAGCGGTGGATGCCCACCATCTCCACGTTCTAATTGCCCTAATTCTTTGAGCATTGCTGATACATCTTCGTCTGGATCGGCATCCTCATTTAAATTGGTAACTTCTGTAGGCATATCCGAACTTGGTACAGCATCATTAGGAAATACCTGTGTCTTGCCGGTTATTTGCTCAATAACTAAATCCAACTCCTCACGCAACACACGCCAGGAAGAAAACCTTTTTTCTGGTTCTTTTTGCATCATGCGTTGCACAAACGCATCCACTGCCGGATTAACGTGCGCCATCGAATCGCGGACCGAAGGCACTGCCTCGGTTTTATGTTTTAACATAATGGCAAACGGGGATTCGCCATTGTATGGCAAATGTCCTGTCAGCATCACATAGGCAGTAACGCCAAGCGAATAAACATCGGAACGAAAATCTAAACGCAAACCATCACATTGCTCAGGACTCATAAAAGCTGGTGTACCAACACGAATACTCGCATTGGTCATGGTCGAATCTGAGGCAACATTTTTAGCGAGACCAAAGTCAGATACTTTGCACACACCACCTTCAGTCATCATAATATTATCAGGCTTAATATCACGATGAATAATACCCTTAAGCGCTGCCTGCTCTAAACCCAGCGAAGACTGCTTAAGAATATCCAAGGTTTCTATTTCAGTTAAATGGTGTCGACGACGTAATAAGTCGGCTAAATCTTCACCATCAACAAATTCCATCATCATATAATGCAATTTGGTTTCTTTGTCTTCACCAAATTCATAAATACCGATAATGTTGCTATGATTAATACGAGCTAAGCTACGCGCTTCCTGTTGGAAGCGTTTCATGAAGTTTTGCTGTGAAGTTAATTCCGGTGGTAAAATTTTTAATGCGACATCACGATCTAAAGACAATTGTTTCGCATGGTAGACGCTGCCCATGCCACCTTCACCCAATTTTTGACCGATCTTACATCCGCCAATAACTTGACCAACATAGGACTGACCATGCGCGCCGCTTGGATCATCATCTTTTTGCGTCGAAACTTTATAGCGACCAGTCGAGACGTTAAATGTAGTATCGCAGTGTGGGCAATGGGTTTCACCGCCATTAGCATCACCCATAAAACTAGCACCACAAACCGGGCAACTTATTTCACCATCTTCGCGATCTTCTGAAATACGTGTGCGCATATCAGGGAAACCCGATTTACGCTCATTAACCGTATTGCCTGTTTCTTTGTCAGGCTCTTCTGCGGCAGGTAAAACTTTAGGAGTCGGTGCTTTTGGCGCAGCGACTGGAATTTCCTCTGGACCTTTGGTTTCAGCAGCAGGCTCCAAACCCATTTCAGCATCGCTAATTGGTTGTTCACGTTTGGTTAATGCAGCTGTTTGTGCAGGCGCAGTTTCATCCGGAAAATAACCGCTTAATTGTTTTTTCGGCGTTGGGTCTTTTAATTCCTGCTTAACCACCGGTGTTGCTGATGCCACTGGCTCTGGTTTTGGCTCAGGCTTACGAACTCCCGATGCGGCCTTTTCGAGCTCGCCTTTTAAATTCCATAAATGCACGCAAGACTTACAGGTAGCCCAACCATTGGGATCCATCGAACCATCGTGTTCGGCGTTACATTTAGGACAGCGAATCTCGCTCACTCTGCAGTACCTCCATCACCTGGAGACCCTGCTGCATTGGGATTTAAATACGGTTCCAAAAATTCCGCTAAACCTGGAATGTGCTCACGGAAAATAACCGCCGCTGCCAGTGCACAAAGAACGAACATAAAGATTAAAAATAATTTAAATCCAATACCGCCCTTTTTCTTATACTTTATTCGTAAGGTGCTAATGTGACTATTAAGACGATCACTTAATTCGGGTGACGTATTACCGCTGTTTATTTCTTTTTCGAGTACCTCTATACCGCCTTTAATATCGCCCTGTTCAACGAGCGCGTCACTTCTTTGTGCTATGCGATCAAAAATGCCATCTTCATATTTTTTACGCGCGCCACGCTCTTTACTGCGAATAACACTGCGCAATTTACGGTCATCAGTTTGGTCTGCTAATTTACCGTACAAAGTCATGGCATCTTTTAATTTGCCTTGAGCCATCATATCATCGGCACGTTTTAATTGGTCTTCTACGGAACCTGTTTGTTCTTCGCTAAAATCAAAGCCGCAATTTTGGCAGCGCGTATATTGCATCTTACTTTGCGTGCCGCATTGTGGGCACGTACGCATCTCGTTAGCATCAAACACATCGCTGGTGCTACGACTAAATTCAGGTGTGGTCCCGACTGGTGCAGCTGGAATAGGATTAGCTGCCGGTGCTGCTGCAGGCACTGGAGCCGGGGCCGCTGGCGGTGGAACCGGTGGTAATTGCCCAGGACCCCGAGCAACGCTCTGACTCGGCGGCCCATTCGGGTCGGGTACCGCTCCAGGTGGCGGTGGAACTTGATCTGCTTGTGTAAACGCATCGTCAGGCACAGGCGCTGAAGGTGGCGGTGCAGTCGTTTCATTTGATAGGCCACTCATGTCGACCTGCATAGGCGCAGGTACATTAACCGGAATGGCACTGATATTTGGATCAACAGGAACTGGAATAGCCGCGTCTTCTGCGGTCATATCCCCAACATTCCATTCACCACTACGCATTTTACTCGAAACAATGACGCCGAGCTCTTCACCTAATGCTAACCAAGCTAAACGACACGCTTCGGCATCTGGAAATCTTTTTGGCGGCTTTTTCTCCAGCATCTGCATAATTAACTGCGAAACTTTTTTATTGACTTGCGGATTTAATTCGTGTGGAGCTGGCGGAACGTATTCACGCTGTTTGGTCATTACTTCAAAACCAGAGTTACCCTTAAATGGCTTTTCTCCAGTTAGGGCTAAATAGGACGTAACGCCAAATGCATAAATATCACTGCGCACATCTAATGGTCGCCCCATACATTGTTCGGGACTCATGTACGCCGGTGTACCCATTGCACTACCAGCTACGGTTAAATCTGTTTGATTATTATCTTCAGAAACATCTTTAGCTAAACCAAAGTCAGCTAATTTTGCCACACCAGTTTCATCGACGAGAATATTATCAGGTTTAATATCACGGTGAATAACGCCGTGACGACTCACATGGTCCAAGCCAGCTAGGCACTGACTAACAATTGGTAAATACTCATCGAATCCGAGCATTAATTTTTCGGCAATCATTTCGGCCAAGCTGGTTCCTTGGACGAATTCAATAACCATAAAATACACGCCATCTTCGCTGACACCAAAATCCAATACAGCAACGATATTTGGATGCGAAAGTTTGGCGATGCTCTTTGCTTCACGCTCAAAGCGACGAATGAATTCTTCGTTATCAACTAAAGCCGGTAATAATAATTTAACAGCAACCACACGGTCCAAACTTACCTGGCGACCTTTGTAAACCGTTCCCATACCACCATGACCAATAGTTTCGACTAACTCGTAACCACCAAATGTGCGGCCGAGAAATTCGTCTTTGTCTTTGGGCTTGCTACGCGATTCAGTTTGTGGCGGTGCAATAACCGGATCACTATCAATATCCGGCATGTCTGGAACAATATTACCAGGCTTCTCTACCGATCCCGTTTTTGGTCCAATAATTGCCGGTTCGATCTCATTTGACATCGAAGAATCATGGCCTGGACCCTGATCAGATCCCGGTGGCGGTGGCAGACCACCAGCATCAGGAGATTCTGCATTTTCCGTCATAGAAAGCCTTTAAGTGATAGCCGTAAACTGTAACCGCTAACCTATGGGTAAACAAGTCGGAGGTTTCCAGAATCTGTACAGGCGTCTACCATCATAGGGCCTAGTATTGCAGATCTAATTGCTTAATTCTCAAGGGCTTCGATGTAACGCTCGGTCTCAATAGCTGCCATACAGCCCATCCCGGCTGCAGTCACTGCTTGACGGTAAACCGTGTCTCTGACATCACCTGCAGCGAAAAGACCTGGTACACTGGTTTTGCAGCCCTCTTTGACTTCCACATAGCCCGCATCATCGAGCTCAACACCGGTTCCTTCTAGGAATTTAGTATTCGGAACGTGGCCAATAGCGAGGAAAACACCCTTCACAGGGAGTTCTGATTCATCACCACTTTGGGTGTCTTTAAGTTTAACTGCTGAGACACAATTCTTGTCATCAACGATGTATTCAGTAACCGTGTTATTCCATACGGGTTCAATTTTCTCATGTGCCAAAGCACGGTCACCCATGATCTTTGAAGCGCGTAACTGGTCACGACGATGGATCAGATGGACCTTAGATGCAAAGCGCGTCATGAACATGGCTTCTTCACAAGCGGTATCACCACCGCCCACCACGCAGACTTCTTGGTCGCGATAGATAGGTAATGCGCCATCACAGGTTGCGCAGGCCGTCACCCCCATGCGTGATCCAGAACCATCAAAGAACGGCGCCTCACCATCAATACCGAGGTGACGAGCGCTCGCACCCGTGGCGATGATGACGGTTTTAAACTCGGCACTGTCATTGGTGCCCATGTACATGTCTTCCCAATGCAGCTTAAAGCCGCCATCGATTTTATCGATTTGGGTGACCTTGCAGCCCATTTTGACTTCGGTTCCGAAACGTGTCGCTTGCTGCTCAAAACGCGTCATCAATTCAGGACCCATGATCCCTTCAGGAAAACCCGGATAATTCTCAACATCAGTCGTCGTCGTTAATTGCCCGCCGGTTTGCTCACCAGTAAATAAAATCGGTGCTAAATTAGCGCGCGCATTGTAAATTGCGGCTGTGTAACCGGCTGGCCCTGATCCGATGATGGCAACATTATGCATGACGATTTCCTCTAATTTTCCTGTAAAAACTGCTGTTTTGGTCGCTCAGTTATGGCTGAACAAGACCCTAGTCAAGCAAGGCGTATGTCGTTAATTGATCACGTAAATGAGCCTCAAGCGCTGGGATTAATACGCTGACCATGACACCTTTGTTAGCCAAGTTAGTACAAAAATCCGCATGCACTCGATCACCTCGATAGTCTGGTTGCTTACTTGGCATGGCTAAATAACGGTCCATAAGCGGAATTAAATCTGCAACCAAAAAAACACCGAGGTAATAAACCGCATCTTTCGTCTGTCTCAGCGAAGCGCCTAGTATTTTCTTAATACTGCCGTCACCCTCTCGTAGCGCTAAATCACCATGGCCAAAACACGACGCATTGTTCACAGCACATTCCTGTAATGCCGCAACTTGGGCCTTATTTATTAATGCGAAATTGTCATCGATGCTACGTTGGACCTGCTTCAAACGCAGCGCCACCACTACCGATCCCGGACCGAGTACGACGGTCCCGCCACCACTAACGCGACGATAAACCGGGATCGAATCTGCTTGCACATTATCGATTTTACATTCGCGATTGGGATCCTGATTGCGCCCAATGACAACAGCCAATTCTTGTGGCTCAAAAATACGAAGCCATTCATTGCTGCGATCTAAAATTGATTCACCAAGGGGATCGTTTTTACCGCCTGGATTCGACTGTACTAAATCTGGAAATTTCTCAATAAAACCACGCATTCTATACCCAATACTAAGATGCAGCATACGGATCAAAGGCTTGTCTAAGCCCTACTCGCATCTATGTTTCCGCCATACCTTTGCCAAGGAAAGGACCTCAGATGGCCATTGTTAAAGTATGGGTTGAAGAAGGCTGCACCGTATGTAACGAATGCGAATCTTCTGCTCCTGAAGTATTCCACGTAACTGACGAAACCAGCGTAATCAAAGGTGAAGCCCGCGAAGACGGCAACACTGACGAAAACGAAGAAGCGAAGTCTCCCCTCAAAGGCGACATCGGCGTCGAGCTTGAAGAAGAAATCATCGAAGCAGCTGAAGGCTGCCCGGTTGATATTATTAAGTACGAAGAAGCTTAGTTTGCACGGCGGCTTCGCACGCCGCCGGGCCAAAGCAGCAAGCTGCATTATTTTTGGCCCTCTGGCTAACTCAGGCGCCTGAACTTTTGCTACGCAAAAGATTCCGCTGAGGGCTCTCGTTATTTTTGTAACCGCACGTCATATGGCGTGCGGTTTAGTTTTTGGATATTGGTTTTTAGTGGGAGAACTCTGGTCGCAGGTTCTTTCCCCTGGGAGCGCGACCGTCCCCGGTCGCATTAAAACTTAACTGCGGACGAGGACGTCCGCGCTCCCAGGAACATTTTTCGTAAAAACAAATTTCTGTTAATCTGTATTTATCTGTGGCTCTAACTTTTTCACCAAGACATAACAAAATATCAGACAGGAAACTGCAAAACAGTTCTCCCTCTAATAACTAAAGACTAAAATCTAATTACTAAAGAAATTGAACACCCACTCGTGTGGCTGTGAACACACACCCAAGGTAATTACCAAAATAACTAACAATAATATCGCCCAGCGCTGAGTAGCACTGATGGTAATATCGCTGAGTTCGCCTTCAGGTTTATTAATGTACGCCTCTTTAACGACGATCATGTAATAATACAGAGCAACAACGGCATTAACTGCGCCGAAGAAAATTAAGAAGTAATGATCGTTTTCAGCTGCGGCAAAGAATAATGGGATTTTACCAATAAAGCCGCCAAATGGTGGTAGGCCTGCGAGTGAGAACATCGCGATCATCATCGCTAAAGCGAGTAATGGACTTTGTTGGCTCAGACCACGAAGTGATGCGAGCGTTTCACTGCGTTTATCAGCAAGTGTATGCATAACAAAGAATGCCAAGTAATTACTGAATACATAAACGACTAAGTAAAAGACAACCGTTGCTACGGCCAGCGAACCAAAAACACCGCTTAAGGCCATGAATAAGAAGCCAACCTGGGCGATCGATGAATACGCCATAAAGCGATTAAAGTGTGTTTGTTTTAAAGCACCTAAATTACCGACGATCATCGAAACAGCGGCGAGCAACATAAAGGCCTGATCTAAGCCATTATCTTGCTCAAGCTTAGCCAAGGGGCCATAGAACAATAAGAGCAGTGCTAATACGCCAGCAACTTTGGAACCTGAGGCAATAAATGCGGTAATCGATGTTGGTGCACCGGCATAGACATCTGGCGCCCACATATGAAAAGGTGCAGCAGATAATTTAAAGGCTAAAGCAGCTAAGATGAACAAAGTACCAAGATGAATTAAGCCAGTATCCATCGCACTGCTTAATCGCATGCCAATATCAGTAAAATGTAGTGACCCTGTTGCACCATAAATAAAGCTGCAACCAAATAAGAGCAATGCGGTCGATAAAGCACCAATTAATAAATATTTAATACCTGCTTCGGATCCAGTTTTATCGCGATGCCAGGTGCTCAACGCATACAACGGCAAAGTCGCCATTTCTAAACCAAGGAAGAAAGTAATTAATTCATTCGACGCACTCAAAATAAACATACCGAGCGTTGAGATCAGCAGCAACATGACAAAGACACCACCCTCTTGCATGCGCTCACGTCCAGCGCCATGTTTAAAGGCTGGGCGTGCGAGCAATAAACTAAAGAAAGCACTCGCACTAAATAAAACACGTAATGGAATAGACCAGTCACGTACTACGTAGTTATGAATAGAACCAGCCGGCATGAAAATGGTAAAAATGCTGAGGAAAAACATAAACAATGCGGTACTGGTTAAAACAAGTCCGTCGCGTTTATCCTCGGCAGTAAATAGGTCCATAAACAGGACAACAACAATCCAGCCAAATAATAATAATTCAGGGTAGACAGCAGCAGTCATTTAGCGCGCTCCCCTGTTCAATGATTCCATAATTGGCCCGAGCGAACCATCAACTAAATTGGCAATCCAGCCTGGGAATATGCCCATCGCAAAAATACAGAAGAGCAAAATGATAATTGCTGATTTCTCGATTTTATTGGCATCGCCAAAATCATAATCTTTAGTCAACGGACCGTTCACAACCCGGTTAACCGTACGCAACACATAAACAGCGGTGGTGACGATGGTCAGCACACACAGCACGGCACAGGTCAAGACTAGTGGATCTGGATTCATACCACCGTCTGCACCTGGGTTCTGGAAGCTACCGACAAAGATCGTTAATTCGGCAACAAAGCTTGACGTGCCCGGCATACCAACAACAGCAAAGCCAGCCAAAACAAATGCCACACTTAAGAATGGAATTTGCTTCATCAGACCACCCATCTCATCCACATTGCGTGTATGGGTGCGACCATAAATGGATCCGATTAAAGCAAAGACAACCGCCGTGACAAAACCGTGCGAAACCATTTGCATGATCGCACCGCGAATCGCTAAAGCGCTAAAGGTTGCAAAACCAAAGACCACTAAACCAACGTGCGAAATAGATGAGTACGCATTAATAAATTTCAAATCACGATGACGTATCGCAATAAAAGCGCCATAAACCACACTAATGGTGGCGAAAACTAAGAAGATATCCATGCAGGCATGTGCACCTTCGGGCATCGTATACATACCAACGCGTAAGCAGCCGTAACCACCAAGCTTCATATGCACGCCAGCGAGGAACATCGAAATAGCCGTTGGTGCTGCAGCGTGACCTGCTGGTGACCACGTATGGAATGGGAAAACCGAACTCAGTACAGCAAATCCAAGGAATAAGGCTGGGAAGGCCCACATTTGAATTTCAACAGGAATGCTGCCGTTTGCGGCCATCGCAATGAGATCAAAACCGCGATCTTTCATGGCATCAGCACTACCAATGTACATGCCTGCCATGCCAAGAATAATTAAAGCCGAACCGCCAAAGAGCATCAGGTTCAACTTCATCGCTGCCCACTCTTTTTTACCGGAACCAAAAATACCGATTAACATATACGTCGGTATTAAAGTCAGCTCGTTAAACAAGAAAAAGGTAAATAAATCGAAGCTAATAAAGCAGCCGAAGGTCCCCGACAAAAGCGCCGCTAGTAAGATAAAGAATTCCTTACAACGATCTTCAATGTTCCAACTCACCAAAATACCACAGAGACCAATAATCGAGGCCATCAGCATCATCAATAACGAAAAGCCATCGACACCTGTGTGAAAATAAATATTCAGTTTATCAAACCACATCGCCTTGGTTTCAAAAGCCAATACCGTTGCCGCCGGATTATCACCAAGAGCGGGAGGATCATTGACGAATACAATAGTGAGAACAGCGATAATGCCTAAATTAACAATTGCGCCAATTAACGATAACATGCGAATCGCAGGTTTGTTATCCTTCGGCACAAACATCAAGAGCACTGCTACAAGCGCCGGCAAAATCCATGTACAATTTAAGAGGAAAGCCATTAGAAGAACAGCCCTCCAAAGATGATTAAGACAATGAAGCCAATAAGGAAGACACCAACATAGATATGTGCTAACCCGCTTTGGATGGCTCGGACCACCGAAGCTAATGATTGCGACAAGCGTTCCTGAACATTCATCGCCCCATCAACGACGTAGTCATCAATCCATTTCATTGGAGCTGCAACACATTTGAAAATAATTTTATGCGTAACAAATAAATAGAGTTCGTCGATGTAAAATTTATTATAGATAAGTTTACGCAGGCCCTTCGGCTCAGCGGCAAGGTCTGGTGACTTGCGGTACATCAACACGGCTAAACCAATACCCAAGATGGATGCGGCAATAGCCATCATTGGTATCCATCCCGGTGCATCATGTTCACCTGCACTAACACCAGGTGGCAAAACGTAACCCAAGAATTGTCCCTTCATAAGATAGCCAGCAAAAATACTTGGAACAGTGAGGACAACCATTGGTAAGACCATCCACTTACTTTCATGGGCATGTTCAAGATGATGTGCATCACCTCGGAATTCACCGTGGAAAATCAGCATGAAGTATCGGAACATGTAAAAGGCCGTTAAGAAACCAACACCCGCACCAATAATAAAGCTACAATGATGGCCACCTTCCCATGCAGCAATTAATATTTCATCTTTAGAGAAGAAACCTGATAAACCTGGGACCCCTGCAATTGCCAAACAAGCAATCAAGGTAACCCAATAAGTCCATTTTGCTTTCTTACGCAGACCACCCATATGACCTATGTCATTACTGTGGACCATGTGAATTATTAAACCGGCACTCAAAAACAATAAGCATTTAAAGAAGGCATGGGTAAAGACATGGAACATCGATGCGCTATAACCGAGACTGTGATCCATATTGGCTACACCGAGCGAGAACATCATATAACCGAGCTGCGATAAGGTTGAAAACGCCAGGATGCGTTTGATATCCATTTGTGTGCAGGCAATAACTGCTGCAAATAATGCGGTTGCTGCACCGGTTATTTCAACCACGTACATGGTCGACGGTGCTTCAGCAAACATCGGGAACATGCGTGCGGTTAAGAAAATGCCCGCAACAACCATGGTTGCTGAGTGAATAATTGATGAAACCGGTGTCGGACCTTCCATCGCATCAGGCAACCATACATGCAGTGGAATCATCGCCGATTTACCCCAACCACCAATAAACACACACAGCGTACCTAAGGCTAATACATCATAACCAGCAAAGGTTGCTTCTGATTCCTTTAAGGTCTTGATGGTTTCTGGCAGTAGTAGATCTGCAAATTCGTAGGCACCGCAGTGCAAACCCAATAAAATAATTCCAAATAGGAAGAAGGCGTCAGCAAAACGAGTAATAATAAATGCTTTTTTCGATGCAGCGACTGCCGATGGCTTGTGATACCAAAAGCCAATGAGTAAGTACGAAGACACACCAACCAATTCCCAGAAAATAAACATTTGTACCAAGTTCGTTGCGGCAACCAATCCGATCATGCTAAAGACGAAGAACGACAAGAGCGGGAAGAAACGCCCAGGACTCTCATCATCATGCATATAGCCGACTGAATAAATATGTACCAAAGTCGAAATGATCGTGATGACACAAAGCATCATCACCGAAATCGGATCCAAATAAAAACCGAGCGATAAATTAATCGATTTACCTAAGTTCACCCAATCAAAACGCCAGGTATCTGTAATAATGGTTTCTGGACTACTGCTATAGACATAGGCAAGACCAATAGCCAAGACCATGGCTAGGCCATTGCAGATGATTGCTATAGCTGAAGAAACCGATGCTTTCTTATGTGTCAGCATCCCAAGCATGAAGCTCAGGAACGGCAGCATTAAAATTAACCAAGATTGGTGGATTAAAAATTCAGCCATTCAGGTCGGTAAGACTTTCCACATCGAGCGTTTGAGTACGTCTAAATAAAGCCACAATAATTGCCAAACCAATAGCCATCTCAGCAGAGGTTAGTGCGATAATAAATAATGGGAAAACATTACCGGCTGTCGCATCAATACCGGTCACACCATAATGCGCAAAGGCAACAAAATTAATCAATGCTGCATTAATCATTAATTCGATAGACAGAAACATCGCGATCACATGACGACGGGTCAGCAGACCAAAAACGCCAATGCAAAACAAACAAAAACTTAAACCAATTAACGAGCCGAGACTCATGCAGCAGCCTCCTCTTCGCGTTTAGATTTGCGAGCAATGGTCGACGCCGCGAATAAAGCAGCCAACAAGATCACTGAAATTACTTCAAACGGAATGAGAAAACCCATTGTATCGGAACGCAACAGACGCTCTCCAATAGAAGCAACCGTAGGAAATTCTGGCTTTTCATAATTTGGATCGCGTTGCTCCATCACCATGGTGACTTCAGGGCTTTGGTTCACACGATCTTCTAAAGGATCGCTATAAAGCTTGATTTTGCTTGATAGTAAAAAGGTCATGATGCCAGCAATCAATAAGGTAAAGACAGCTGCCATGGCACGCTTTGCTGGTGGCACCGGCAAGAATTTTTCACCCAAATCGGTGGTTAATAAAATCGCATAAACAATAAAAATAACTACGCCACCTATATAGACCATGACTTGGACCAGAGCGACAAATTCCGCGTTCATCAACAGAAAGAGAGCGCCTGTTGTGAATAATGTAAACATCAAACAAATAGCTGCATGCAAGACATGCTTCAAGGTCACGGTTAATATTGCACAACCAATGATAATAATCGTGAACAAGTAGAAGAGAATATCTACGATTTCCATCGACCCTCTTTCTTATTCAAGACCAATTCTAAGGAATCTTTATTCAAAGTAGCTAATTCAAAGTCCTGACCCATGCGAATCGCATCAAAAGGACAGGCTTCCACACACAGGGCGCAAATCGTACACGTATCCAAACGATAAATATATTTTCCAAGGATTTTCTTACCGGCGATGTTCTTAGTTGGCAGTACATTGATACTGCCATTCGGACAGGCTTTTTCGCACAACGTACAGGCCGTACAATTATGCTCACCATCTTCATTATGCGGCATAATCACCTGGCCACGAAAACGCTCTTTCATTTCCAAGGTATCTTTATTTTCAGGATACTGCTGCGTCACCGTCGATTTAGGATTCAAGAAAGTAAAAATAGTTACCTTCATCCCGGTTAAGAGCGATTTCGTACCGCCGAAAATCAACGAACAATAACGCGCTATCATGCCTTGCTTCGGCTTTTCCTCGTCCTGCTTTTCAGGCTCACGCTCGAAAGCACCCAAGTTTTGGGGACGGCTACCATGCTTATCGACTTCAGTCACCAATGTACCATCCCATAGACATAAACACACCTGCTAATAACAAACTCACCATCGATGCCGGCAACAAAAAGCGCCACTCAAAATCCATCATCTGGTCAATACGCAGACGTGGGAAGGTCCAACGGAACCAGAAATATAAAAAGATAATGCAAGAGGTCTTAGCACCAAACCACAACCAACCGAGCCCCGGATAATCCAGTCCTGGATGAGGTGCATGCCAGCCGCCGAGGAACAAAGTCGTCGCCAAGGACGCAGCAATCAACATATTCACATATTCGGCGAGGAAGAACATCGAAAAACAAATACCAGAATACTCAGTATGGAATCCAGCACCTAATTCAGATTCCGCCTCAGACAAATCGAACGGTGTACGATTCAATTCGGCGTTGGTAGTAATAATAAAAAAGACGAAAGAAATGAGTCCAAGCACTGGTAATTTAAAAATCCACCAATTAAAGATACCGCCTTCTTGAGTCTTAATAATTTCCTGCAAATTGGTATGTCCGCTCACTAAGACAATTAACAATATAGCCAAAAGCAACGACACTTCATAGGAGATCATTTGCGCGCCGCTGCGCATACCACTGAGTAGAGAATATTTATTATTCGATCCCCAAGCACCGATTATCAAGCCAAAGCCAGCTAAGCCGGCAACTGCCGCAACATAAATGATTCCGAGTTCAGGATTAGCAACCTGCAGGTGCTGATCAAATGGAATAACAGCAAGGATCATGAATGATCCCATCATTGGAATAAATGGCGCTAAATAATAAGTAAAGAAATCGGCTGATTTGGGGCGAAAGCCCTCTTTAAAGAATAATTTAATACCGTCGGCAAGCGTTTGGAAAATCCCATGTGGACCAGTGCGCATCGGGCCAAGACGACGCTGCATATGCCCAGAGACTTTGCGCTCAAAATACACTAGAACCATCGCCGATAGTGAGGCAATCGCCGCTAGGGTTGCTAAACTAATGCCAGCATTGATCCAGTCTGCCAGTGTTTCATTTTCGCCGCACCATCCACGGACAGTAGCACCAATTTGATTTTCTTTGGACCAATCGCCATTGAAAATCGCATCAAACATCTCACCAACGCCATCCCAAATAGTTCCGAAAAAACTCATTAGCGATCGATATCCGGAATGACAGGGTCAAGGGTTGCAAGTACCGTTACCAAGTCAGCGACTTTAAATCCTTTAGCCACTTCATCGATGATATTCACATTGGAAAAATTTGGTGAACGATATTTTAAACGATACGGTTTTGGTTTATTATCAGAAACAATGTAGGTGCCAAACAAACCACGCGCGGTTTCTACATTGGCATACGAATGGCCTTCAGGTATTTTAATCACTGTTTTTATTTTCGAGCGATACGGCCCTTCACTTGGCATCTCTTTAATGCACTGCTCAAGAATACGCATCGACTGACGCATTTCTTCAATACGCACGGTATAACGATCATAGCAATCGCCATTTTTGCCAAGCGGCACATCAAAATCAAAGCGATCATAAATACCATACGGATCATCGCGACGCACATCATAATCAACACCAGCCGCACGAGCTACTGGACCACTGCAACCATAAGAGATTGCTTTTTCTTTGGTTAATACACCAATGCCCTGACAGCGCTCTTGGATAATCATATTGCCACCAACTAAATCGGCGTACTCATCCAATGATTTTTCCATCCCTTCGAGCACCGCTTTCACGCGTGGAATAAAAGTATCAGGTACGTCGCAGTACGAACCACCTGGGCGGAAATAATTCATCGTTAAACGTGCACCACAAACATCCTCAAAAATGTCGGTGATTTGTTCGCGTTGATCAAAACCGTATAAAAACGCGGTTAATGCGCCTAAATCCATGCCAAAGGTCGCCCACCACAATAAATGCGACTGCAGACGCTGTAATTCGCAAATCATGATACGAATATATTCACCACGCTCGGGCACACCGATGTTGGCACCTTTTTCAACTGCCATACATAAACATAAATTATTCATGTGGCAGGACAGATAATCAAGACGGTCAGTTAAATGAATATTTTGAACGTAGGTCTCGGATTCAGCCATCTTCTCAATACTACGATGAATGTAGCCGAGATGTGGAACCACACCCTTGACGGTTTCACCATCCAATTTAACCACCAAGCGTAAAACACCGTGGGTAGCCGGATGCTGCGGTCCCATGTTGAGATAAAATTCTTCAGTTAACTCATTGGGGTGCGTTTCAGGAAAACCAGCAGGAACTTGGGCCGAGACTAAATCCATTAATACGGCCTCTTGGTTAAACGTGATGGATCATCGAAATCTTTGCGCAATGGATGCGCATCAAATTCATCGAATAAAAAGATCCGACGCATGTCTGGGTGATTATTAAAGGTGATGCCAAAGAAGTCATAGACTTCACGCTCATGCCAATTAGCACCGAGGTAAATATGACTGATGGTATCTATTTTTGGATCATCGTGATCAATACTGCAACGCACAAAAATCTTATGCTTTTTCGTTGTCGACATTAAGTGCACACAGACATCATAACGGTCAACGAAATCAACCGCGGTTACCTGAATAATGTAATCACAATCTGTATCTGCATGTTCACGTAAAAAACGTACAAAAGCTGAATATTGCTCGGTGCCTACAACAAAATCAGGAATGTATTCCGCACCCTTTTCAGCAAGCGCTTCTTCCGTGACTTCTTCAATACCATGCAAGGTCACTTCGGGGAATTTTTCGTGTACTATATTCCACAGTGCAAACGGTTCGGCACCAACGCGCTTTTCGCGTGGCACGTACTCCATTTTTTCTAAATCTTCGACTGGCTTTTTAGGATGTTTAAAGGCTTTAAAATCTGGGTTGTCTTCTTTCCATTGAGCACGTTGCGGAGCTATTTCCTCTTCTACCGCTTCTTGTTCTTTTTCCCATTCAGCAACAGCCTCTTGATGGCGATTCACCCATGGCTCAGATTCAACTTCACCGGGCTTGCGTGGATTACGAATGCTTTCACCACGAATTAATTTTTGCAGCTCCATGATACCATATAACAGTGCTTCAGGCCGCGGTGGGCAACCAGGTATAAAGACGTCGACCGGAATAATGCGGTCTGCGCCCTTAATCACGCTGTAGTTGTCATAGTAGAATGGACCACCTGAAATGGTGCAGGCGCCCATGGCCACCACATATTTCGGTTCTGGCATTTGGTCATAGAGCACTTCCAAATGCTTCGACATTTTTTCAGTTAACGTACCTGCCAAGATAATGACGTCAGCCTGACGTGGCGAGGCACGAAAAACTTCAGCACCAAAGCGTGCAATATCGTGCTTGGCAGCGCCGGTAGCCATCATCTCGATAGCACAGCACGAGGTTCCGTAGACGAGTGGCCACAGTGAATTGGAGCGCGCCCAGTTCACTAGGTAATCAACAGCGTTGACCACCATCTTGCCACCGGGAATCGGATCGAGGACTTTAGGGAGTTGATTGATCATTCCCATTTCAGCACGCCTTTACGCCACGCAAACAAGAGTCCGAGTCCCAGAATCCCAATAAAAACCAGTAATTCGAGCATAACTTGGATTGCCGCTAGTGTTGCAATTTCACCATCACAGACATCACGAAAGATGCTCACACAAGGGAATAAAAACAAGGCCTCCACATCAAAAATCATGAAAACCAAGGCAAATAAATAGTAGCCAACTTTGAATTGGATACGGGCAGTGCCATAAGGCAGTACACCACATTCATAAGGCACATGCTTGTGCTTATAGTCGCGGCCTTTGGTGCCCAATAAACGAGAAGCGACAATGGCTCCACCGACATAAAGTATGCCTAAAAGTGCAAACAAACCGACAACCGCATAGTCAGTCATCTGGTCCTTTCGGTGGGAGTGGCCGCCATCCTTTTTAGCTAGTTCCTATGTCAAGAAGGATGCTCAGCTCTTCAATTTTCTATACGCTATACGTATAACAAATTATGTCATATCTCTGATTCCTATACCAATTTGCATAAAAATTAAGCTAACTTGCATGGAAACGCACACTGGATCAAAGCTGGGTGCTTTATAGGCTGCTGCGCTCACAGAAGAGACCCTGTAATTGCAGCGAACCCTGCATTTTCCGCTACTTAAGCGCTAGGAATAGATACGAAATGTCGACAACTACCAAAGCAAAATATCCGGGAATTCGAGTTACCACCAATGGTGGTCAATTGATCGGATCATATACGGAGCCCCTAGTAGCCGAGGCTGGTGTATTTTACCCAATCACACCATCAACGGAGCAAGGTGAGAACTTCCAATTGTCATTTGCTAAAGGTGTTTTGAACGCCTTCGGTGACAGCTTCTTCGCCATTGAGGCAGAAGGCGAGCACGCTGCTCAAGGTGGCGCTATTGCTGCATCGGTCACTGGTAAGCGCACCGTGAACTTCACTTCGGGCCAAGGTATCGTTTATGGCCTCGAGCAATACTACCACGCACCTGGCAAACTTTCGACCATGGTGCTTCAGGTCGGCGCCCGCGCTTTGACCAAACACGCACTCAACGTGCACTGCGGTCATGACGACATCTACGCCGCATTCGACACTGGCTGGACCATGGTCTTTGCTAAAGACGCCCAACAAGCCAGCGACCACGCACTGATCCTGCGCAAAGTCAATGAACAAACACTCAATCCTGGAATGAACATCCAGGATGGTTTTTTATCTACCCACTTAGAACGCACCTTCTTGCGCCCAGAACCCGCATTAGTTCGCGAATTCCTCGGTCGCGCCGATGATACCATTGAATGTCCAACCGCGGCACAACGCGAATTGTTCGGCCCCCTGCGCCGCCGCGTTCCTGAAGTTATCGATCTTAAAAATCCACAGCTCTTAGGCCCAGTACAAAACCAAGAGCATTACATGAACGGTGTTGCCGCTCGTCGTAATAACTTTACCGAAGAAATTCTCGATTTCTTCGAAAAAGCATACCAAGAGTACGGTGACTTAACTGGTCGTTATTACGGCTTAGTCAGCGAATATAAATGTGATGATGCTGATACCGTTTTTGTTGCTATGGGTTGTGCTGCAGAAAATATTGAAGCTGCGGTTGATTACCTACGCGCACAAGGTGAAAAAGTTGGTGTTGTTCATCCAAACGTTATTCGCCCATTCCCAGAAGCAGCCATCGCCAAAGCATTAAAAGGCAAAAAGAACGTTATTATTTTAGAGCGCACTGACGAATCTATGTCAGGTGACAACCCATTGACTCGTGAAATTCGCGGAGCCTTATTTAAGGCACGTGAAAATTCAGAAAGCAAAGCCTTCGCTCACATCGATTGTGAAATTAGCATCGATGAAATGCCCGATGTCTATTCTGGTGTTTACGGTCTTGGTTCACGCGACTTCCGTCCTGAAGGCATTCTTGGTGCTTACGAATATGTAACTAAAGGCGCTAAGCGCAAAGATGGTAAAACTGCTGCCGATGGTGAACGTTTCTTCTATGTTGGCATCGACCATCCATACGCAGTTCTCAGTGAAGACACCCCTTCCTTATTACCAGATAAATCAATCGCCGTACGTTTACACTCTATAGGTGGCTGGGGTATGATTACCACGGGTAAAAACCTCGGTGAAATTCTCGGTACGTTCTCGAATTTCGTTGCTGAACGCGATGACATTCGTGAAGAAAACGGTGACTTAAAAGAAATCGTTCACGTCAGCGCTAACCCGAAATACGGTTCAGAGAAAAAAGGTGCACCAACCAACTACTTTATGGTTGCTGCCCCTGAACGCATTCGCGTGAACTGTGATCTGCAACACGTGAGCGTTGTTCTCTGCTGTGACCCGAAAATCTTCTTACATGACAATCCATTAGTCGGCCTCGAAGAAGGCGGCGCCTTTGTTTGGGAAAGCCAAGAAGAATCAGCTGAAGCCGCTTGGTCACGCATCCCACCCAAATATCGCCAAGAAATTATCGATCGCAAAATACGCGTCTTTACCTTAGCTGGTTTTGATATTGCGAAAAATGCGACAAGTCGCGAAGACTTACAAACGCGTATGCAAGGTAACTCATTCTTAGGTGCCTTTTTTGGCGTATCGAGTTTCTTAAACGATTACAAAATTGATAAAGCAGACTTTGAGAAAACCGTACGTGCTCAATACGTGAAAAAATTCGGTCGCTTCGGTGACGCGGTTGTTGATTCAAACATGACCGTGATGAAAGAAGGTTTCGAACGCGTTACTGAAATTGCTCATGGTGATGTAAATGCACCTGATCGTTCAGGCTTTACTGGTGCAGTTGTTTGCGCTTCAAACTTAGACGAAATTCCTGAAAGCCGCGTTAAAGCGCCGATGTATACCAAAGACTACTTTAATAGTGAATTCCGTGCTGGTCTTGGTTACCATCAACCAGCAAGTGAACTGTCTTCTGTTGGTGTCATGGCAGCTGCCTCTGGTGTTGATGCCAGTAAATACGGCGCTCGTCGTGAAGTACCAGTTTGGATCGAAGAAAATTGTACTCAATGCATGGACTGTATTGTTGTCTGTCCAGACACAGCGCTGCCAAATACAGCACAAGATATTAACGCTGTTCTTTCAACCGCAGTTCGTCATTACGTTAGCAATGACGGCGCACGCACGGCTTTAATGAAAGCTGTGCCTAAAATTTCCGACAGCAGCCGCGCACGCATGATCGATGTAGTAGCTGAAAAAGGTAAAACCCTCTTTAAAGACATCGTCGCTGAAGAGATCGATAAAGCTGTAGAAGCCGAGGACGCCATTGACGACACCTCGGCTTCTGAATTTAAAACCATTATGTCTAAGGTGCCGATGGCTTACCAACGCACTATGGGTGTGTTTAGTTTGCTTGAAAAGAAAAATGCAGGCACTGGTGGTTTATTTTCAATTAATGTAACCGACCTATGTAAAGGTTGCGCTGCCTGTGTTGATTCTTGTGACGACGATGCCTTACGCATGGCACCAGAAACAGAAGATATGCACGCAGACATGGAAACCGCCGAAGGCTTCCTCGATTTATTGCGCGACACGCCACAAAAATACCTCGGCATGTTTGATAAAGCGACGCCTTCTGAATCACGTGCGGCAACCCTGCGCTATCACTTGATGCTTAAGTCTAAATATCAGGCATTGGTATCTGGTGACGGTGCATGTGCAGGTTGTGGTGAAAAATCAGTACTGCGTGCCATTGCAACATTAACTGAAACATTAATGCGTCCAATTTTCCACAATAAAGCGGACCGTTTAAATTCGAAAGCTGCTCAATTACAAGAAGGCGGCGAAGCAAAATTAGCGGCACTGAAATCAAGTGACGCTGAAGCTTATGAAGCATTTAAACGCACCATCCTCCATGTGATCATGGGCTATGGTGGCACTGATCTTGACGACACCAAAGGTCGTATCGAAGCTGAATTTAATGGCGAAGACAAAGAATTAATTTCTGCTTTGGTTCAAGTCATGAAGCAAGATGCCTTTAATCATCAAGAAATTCAAACCATCGAAGGTAAAACCGCCGAAGGT
>JANQLF010000087.1 GCA_028280785.1 Planctomycetota bacterium | reverse complement strand
GCTGATGACAGCAAGAATGAAAAAACAGCGGAGTGTATGCATGACTAAATTCTGCGTTGAGTAGCTACCTTGCCAAGGTGGTCTTGTTTTTAGGCTGTTTCACCTATGTCGGAATCACATATTGCCTGCCCTACTTGTGGCAAACAGGTCCCTTTATCACAAGATGAACGCACAAAATCTTTTCCGTTCTGCAGCGATCGATGTCGTACTGTAGATCTTGGTGGTTGGTCTGATGAAAAGTTTGTCATCAAGGGGAAAGAGCTGAACGTTGAACAGGAAGAGGACTGAGCGTCATAAATACCTCCAGAAATTGTACCAATAATAACGGGAAACTGAGCTAGTTTGATTCAATTATGGAATATGGTCTCATTTTCATATGAGGGGCAATTTACCTTTCGTTTTCTAAGCTAAGATTTTTCTCAAGAGGGTAATGCTGTGTCCTCATGAATGACTAGACAAGGTAAAATTATACTGCATAATAGCTTAGATACACCCTCATAAAAAGAGATATTAGTTAAACTATGATTGCCTTTATTTCAGATATTCATTCCAATCTAGCAGCTCTAGAAGCTGTGCTAGAGGACATCGAAAAAGTCGGTGGCGTTAAGCGTATCTATTGTTTGGGTGATGTGGTGGGGTATGGGCCAGAGCCATTCGAGTGTTTTGATATCTGTGCTGAAATCTGTAAAGCGATTATCATGGGTAACCATGAACATGCAGTTATTCATGGAGCTTTTTGTTTTCGACCATCAGCTAAGCAGGCGATTGATTGGACCCGTGAAGAAATTCAGAAAAAAGCCGCTGGTGGTAACATGTGGGAACTTTTGTCCAAATTACCTGAACGCCATGAATTTGCCGATACCTTGCTCGTTCATGGCTCGCCACGAGACCCAGTCATGGAATATGTTTTGGAAAGTGATTGTTGGGAAGGTGCTAACTTAACTAAAATGACTGAGATTTTTGAGAAAATGCCGACGTACTGTTTCGTTGGACACAGTCATCAACCTGGTGTTTTTACCGAAGATTATTGTTTTTTACCAGCTTCTGAATTATCAGATGGATTTGATGTTTCTGACGGCCGCTATTTGGTGAATGTCGGTTCCGTTGGTCAGCCACGTGATGGTGATAATCGTAGTTGTTATGCGCTCTTCAGCGGAGATGCAGTGTATTATCGACGTGTGAAATATGATATTGATAGGACGGCTGAGAAGATCAAAGCAATCCCTGAATTAGAAGATCGCTTAGCCGAACGACTTTATAAGGGTGAGTAGTACAAGGCTTTTGGGGCGTAGATCTTGGATCTAGTATCGCATCTTGGAGTGTATACCATCGCGCGCGCTTACTAACCCCATACCAAAATTGGCGAGACATTGATGGCGAGAGCTGAGGCGAGAGTGGTGTTAACGAATAAAATGGGACTACATGCTCGCCCATCGACCCAAATAGCCACAGCAGCTGCTCGTTACAATAGTGATGTCTATATTGCTAAAGATGGTTTGACGGTAGACGCAAAAAGTGTTTTGGAATTGCTTATGCTGGCTGCTGAATGTGGCAGCGAGCTCCAAGTAACAGCTGAAGGTGATGACGCCGACGATGCAATCAAATCAGTGGTAGATCTGGTTGAAGGGCGTTTTGGCGAATTGGACGTAGACGCCTAGGATAGCTGTATGTCTGATCTTGAAGCCGATGTAGAGGCTGAAGACGTAGAAATTGAAGATGATGATTTGGATCAAGACGATGGCGATTCACAGCCATCACAGGGCAATGTTGCTGTTCTTATTGCATGTGGTCTTGGATCGGGCTATCTGAAACCGGGGCCTGGCACCTGGGGAACGGTACTTGCCTTTCTGATTGCACTATGCATTTGCCTCATTGGCCCGACATGGCCACTACAGGCCATTTTTATCGCATTGGCCATAATCAGTATGATCCTTGGCCTGGTCGTTACACCAGCGGCACAACGGCGTTTTGAGCGTCTCGATCCATCACAGGTTGTGATTGATGAAATCCATGGTTTTTGGCTTGCTTTAGCGCTCTTACCCAGCGACTTATTAGGCTCGCGCACTGTAATGGTCTGTGTGGTCGCTTTTGTCATTTTTCGCCTATTCGATATTTGCAAACCCTGGCCGATTCCGATCCTAGAACGTACGCCAGGGGCATGGGGAGTCATGTTAGACGATAGTTTAGCAGGGTTACTCGCAGGTATAGCCACCCTGGTTTTGGTACAATAAGAGGATCGGCACGTATGGGCCAACGCCGCACAGGACGTCAAGCAGGAAACGCTACGCGTGAAGCTACGCGCCGAGGAACGGTAGAGCAGGGAACTGGGCGAACTCGCGGGGCAACTCAGCAACGTACACAAATGACCGAGGCAGATCCTGGTGGATCAACACGTGGTCGCACGCGACATGCAAGTGTCGAGGGTGTGCAGGGAACTGGCACAAAAGTAAAATCAGGAAGTGTCGAAGCTAAATCGAGTTTGCGTTCGAAATTCATGAAGGTGATGATGGGATTGACTGGTGTCACCATGATTGCCATGGGTGTTTGGTTAACCATTACTTCGACTTTATTCATGCAGGGTATCAGCATGCATAAAGGTATCGAAATCGCAAAAATGACAGCGAGTTTGGTCCGCGCACGAATGGATGCGATGGGTGGAACGGGTTTAGATCAGGAGAAAAAAGATCAGCTTGCGGTGGAATTACGACAATACATGACCTCGGCTTCGTTGTGGAAAGACGGCGAATCCTTAACTGATCTTTACAGCGATATTTTAAGTATCCATTTTAACAATGGACCTTTGAGTGGTATTTCCATCAAAGGTGAAGTGCCTAAAAATTTAAACTTAGTTGTTAAAAATTATTCCAAGATTTTAGTTCCGCGCGCAGGCAATGTTTCTTTGGATACAGATATAGAAGTTATTGCCGTTGATCGCGATTATGGTGAAGAGCCATCGCGACGTGTTTATCGCTATAAGGTAATGTTGCCTGGTTCGAATGGCGAAGGACTTGGTGATATTCAGATGGTTATGGATGTTGATGCTGCGGCTATTCAAAAAGTAAATTTCAATTTGTATTTATTGGTCGGTATCGGTGTTTTAGCTGCAATGCTACTGGTTGTATTTATTGGTTACAATTTCTCCAAGAAAATAACTAAACCTGTCAATATATTGGTTCGCGATATGCAGATGGTCTCGCGTGGGGATTTAAACCACCGTACCAAGCCGCACTCAAATGATGAAATTGGTGTCTTGGCTCATGAATTTAATCGTATGACATCTAATCTAAAAACAGCACAAGAGGCAATGGTCGAGCAAGAGAAGGCTGCGTATGAGCTGAATGTAGCTCACGAAGTGCAGCAGCAGTTATTGCCAGCCAAAGTGCCGACCTTAGCCAACTTCGAAATAGCTTCGTATTACATCGGTGCACGTGCTGTATCGGGTGATTACTTTGACTTTATTCCGCTCGGCGAGGGAATCTGGGGTTTCATTATTGCTGACGTTTCAGGTAAAGGAATTCCTGGTTCGATGGTTATGGCCCAAACCCGTACGGTATTTAGGCTTGTTGCTAATCAGCATCCAGATCGGGCTTCAGAGACGTTAAAGAAGACCAATCGATTAATAGCGCGACAAATTAAAAAGGGTATGTTTGTTACGGCATTTTATGCGATCTTAAATGAAAACACCGGGCAAATTACGTATTCTTCTGCAGGTCATAACCCATTGATTATTTATCGCGCGGCCACAAAGACTTATGAGTTGGCAACACCTAAGGGCATTGCAATTGGCTTTAATGAAGGTCCATTGTTTGACAAAAATATTCAGGAAGAGTCTGCTGTTTTACAACCAGGCGATTCATTTGTCTTGTATACGGACGGCTTTCCAGAAGCGATGAATGAGAACGAAGAAGAATTTGGCGATGATGAATTCTATCAGGTAGTTGCTCAAACCGGTCATCTTCCTGCAGGTCAAATGAAGGATGCCATTGTTCAAGCCATTGAAGATCACCGTGGCCGGGCTGCACAATCAGACGACCTCACACTTATTGCTGTTAAGCGAAAGGCATAAGTGCATGAGTACCGGTAAAATCTCACAAAAGTTTTTAACTGTAAGCAATGACACTGCTCATCTACAGCAAGTACGTGAGTTTGTTAAAGAGGGAATCGATCAGGGGGGATTCCCTGACGATTATGCAAATCGAATCATGGTGGCTGTCGATGAGGCCATTACCAATGTTGTCGAACATGCTTTCCGTGGTGTCCCTGCTGGTGATGGTGAGATTAAATTGAAGCAAACAGTCGATCCAGATAGTTACTGTATAACTATTGAAGATAATGGTTTGTCATTTGATAATGCTGATATTGGTAGTGACGTTGATATTAAAGCTCATGTTAATGAGGGTAAGTCTGGCGGCTTAGGTATCTTCTTTATGCGCCAAGTGATGGATGTTGTAGATTACCAATACGAGCATAAAGTCTGCAACCGTTTAATGCTTATTAAGTACGCAGCGTCAGAATAAAATACTCGGGAGAGACTGATGTCTTTATTGACCAAGCGCGTTGGTCGTCTGGATTCTAGTGGCATACGTAAGGTATTCGATCTCGCGCGGACCATGAAGGATCCGATAAATTTAAGTATTGGTCAACCTGACTTTGACGTACCGCAAGCAATAAAAGATGCTGCAGTTTCCGCCATGGATTCTGGAAAGAATTCTTACACACCGACCAACGGTTTAGTCGAATTGCGTGAGCAGTTAATCGCCGATGAAAAATCTTTTACGGGTCGGGATTACCCGTTAGAGCAAATGCTCATTACGTCAGGGGTGAGCGGTGGGTTATTTTTATCAATGCTGGCACTCGTCGAAGAAGGTGACGAGGTTATTATTCCAGATCCCTATTTCGTCATGTACAAGCATCTGGTGAATTTGAATGGAGCGACACCAGTTTACCTAGATACCTATGAAGATGGATTCGGAATAAATCCCGATCGCCTCGAGTCATTAATATCAGACCGCACTAAGCTTTTGTTATTAAACAGTCCATCTAATCCGACTGGTCGCATTTTAAACCGTAAGGAATTAGAGCAGATCGCAGCAATTTGTGAAAAGCATAATGTGCTAATAGTTACCGATGAAATTTATCGCTCTTTTTCTTATACCGAAATGGTGTCGATAGCTGAGATATACGAAAATTGTTTAGTCTTGGGCGGCCATAGTAAGGCTTTTGGCATGACCGGCTGGCGCCTTGGCTATGCCTGTGGACCAGCAGCGATCATTGATGCAATGGCAACGGTGCAGCAATACAGCTTTGTTTGCGCGCCAAGTGTTGCCCAAACAGCTGCGCTTGCATGTCCTGATGTAGATATGAGTGGGCATATTAATGATTACCGTGTTAAGCGCGATCTCATGTACAATGCATTGAGTGATCATTTTGAGCTTGGCTCTGCTGATGGCGCTTTTTATTTATTTGTCAAAGCACCAGAGGGTTGGACCGGTGATACTTTTGTTGAAGAAGCAATAAAAAATAATGTTCTCATCATACCTGGCTCAGTATTTAGCGAGCGCGATAGCCACTTTAGATTATGTTATACAGTGCCTAATGATAAATTACTGCAGGGTGCAGAGAAGTTGTGCAAACTCGCACAGCAGAAGAGTTAATTTATTAAACTATTAACTTCTTCTTCGGTGGCATCGCGGACAGCGCGAAAACCGTTATTACAAGCAGCGCTATCAGGAGTGTTAGCTGTACGAGCTGGCAATCGATAGCGGTTACAGTAACTATGATGGCATAAAAACGATCCGCCCTTCATAACTTTTGCACTTCCGGCAAATGGGCCCGTAGGATTTGTTGGGTTATAATTGTCTTGGAGGTGGTAATCCGGGCTGAACCAATCATAAACCCATTCCCATACATTGCCGGTAACATTATATAAACCGAATTTGTTTGGTTTATAATGTTTCGCAGGGGCGGTGCCAAGATATCCATCTGCTAATGAATTTTCATGTGGAAAGTCACCTTGCCAGACATTCATCGCATGCTTGCCTTTTGGTTCTAATTCGTCACTCCACCACCATTGTTGATCATCAACACCACCTTTTGCAGCATATTCCCATTCAGCTTCAGTAGCTAAGCGCCAGCCTTTCCATTTACAAAAATTATAAGCATCTAGCCAGCTGACATGAATGACGGGATGATCCATTCTTTTTTTAATGTTTGATCCCGGACCTTCAGGACGACGCCAGTTGGCGCGATCAACTTTATACCACCAATCAAGCCCAGGTACGGTATCAACACCTGTGCCCTGAATTTGTTTAGGGGTGAGTAGTGCATGGAATACAAAGGACCAACCAAATAAATCCGCTTCAGTTTTGTAGCCAGTGTCATTGATGAATTCTTGAAATTGTTTATTAGTAATTGTCGTCGGCGTAATCCAAAATGGTTTTATTTCTACGCTGCGCGCGGGGCCTTCTCCGTCGCCGTGATTAGCCCAGCCAGGATTATCAGTGCCCATGGTGAATGTCCCGCCAGGGAGCAATAACATGCCTTCTGTAGTTCCTGATTCGGCGCGTTCTAAAACTGGCAAGCAGCACGGGCTGGGAGGTTGGGTGCCATCTGCATAACGAAGTTGATCAGGCAATTCGCCAAATTGTTCACGATCAGGATTGCAGCAAGTTTTACCGTCCATGAATATACCTAAACGTCAGCGCACTTTGCGCATGTGGCATTGTTTGAATTTTTTACCTGATCCACATGGACATGGATCATTTGGTTTGACTTTTTTCTTATCAAATTTTTCTTCTTCATGGCGAAGCTGCATCATTAATTCTGCTGGTGCTCGTCGCTGCATGAGTAAGTTGCGCATGCGTTCAAAATACGGTTTGGTGTGTCTGAAGAATTTCATCAAGCCTTTGCATAAATAATTCAGACCAGGTTCGCCATCGATATCATTGAGAAAACGGTTTTTTGGACACTCGCCATTACACAGATTGAGAAACTCACATTCTTTACATTGTTTGGGTAGGGTGGTCTTTTTCTGCTGGCCGAATTCACGTTGTTTTGCTGCGGCAACCATGTCTCCGAGATTGTCATTCATGACATTGCCGAGATGGTATTCTGGGTAAACATAGTGGTCGCAAGAATAGAGGTCACCGTTGTGCTCAACGGCTAGCGCATCACCACAAGTCTCCTTAAAAATGCACAGGCTTGAAGGGTGACCCATGTAGAGTTCCAGCTGAATGTCGAACAGTTGCACGTAGTATTTACCAATATCGTTACGGACCCATTCGTCAAAAATTGCATTGAGGAAGTCACCATAGTCTTCGCTGTGGACACTCCAGCCACTTACTGGTGAATCGTCTTTTTGAATTTGTGGTGGTGAAGAGAGGTCGAGTACTTCTTCGTGTTCGCCATCGCGTTCAACAATAGGGATGAATTGAAAAAAGTCTGTGCCTAACTCTTTAAGAAAATGATAGACACGTAACGGTTCGCGTGCGTTATAACGATTAACTACACAAAGAGCATTGAAATCGACATTGTATTTTTTCAGAATTTCAGCACCACGTAAGACGAGATGGTGAGTGTCATTGCCGCCTTTATCGACACGGTATTTGTTGTGCAGGTCAGGTGGACCATCAAGGCTTAAGCCGATGAGGAAATTGTGCTTACTCAAAAACTCACCCCATTCGTCATCGAGTCGGGTGCCATTTGTTTGTAGCGCATTAAAAATTTGTTTGCCAGGAGGGCAGTGCTTTTCTTGAAGTTCGATGACCTTGCGAAAGAAATCCACGCCTAGGAGTGTTGGTTCACCACCTTGCCAGGCAAAATCAATACGAGGTGTTTGTTGCCCTTCGATATAGGATTTAATATATTGTTCGAGTAGTTCTGGATCCATTTTCCAGGATTTCTCGTCACCGTATAGTTTTTCCTTTTCCAGATAGAAACAGTATTTGCAGTCTAAATTACATATCGGCCCAATAGGTTTAGCTAAAACATGAAAAGCCATTGGCCTTTGTGCGGTCGCTGTTTCGTTCATCTCTGTGTTATAGCTATCTTTGAACAGCGGACAACTGGACATTGGGTTTACTTTGGCATTTTGCAGGTGCATACCTTAAGAGTGAGGGTCCATTTGTTCATTCATAAACTTGATTCATCAGCCTCTGTGGCTAAATCCATAGTTATACAGGAGCTTATACATGGCAAAATTTCCAGCTTTTTCCCTCAAGGGCAGTGATGGCAAAACCTATAAGAGCAAGGACCTTAAAGGTCAGCCTTATATCATCTATTTTTATCCTAAAGATATGACACCAGGATGCACCACAGAGGCGTGTGATTTTCGCGATAACATGTCAAAGTTAAAACGTGCAGGTGTTCAAGTGTTTGGTGTGAGCCCTGACCCATTAGATCGTCATGACAAATTTATAGATAAATACGATCTGAATTTTGTTTTGCTCTCAGACGAAGATAAGAAGCTCATTGAGAAGGCTGGTATTTGGGTAGAAAAAAATATGTACGGCAAGAAGATGATGGGCGTTTTGCGCAGCACTTTTTTGGTTGACGCTGATGGCAGTATCGCACAAGAATGGCGCAAGGTGAAAGTCAAAGGTCACGTCGACGAAGTATTAGCTGCTGCAAAGGCTTTGAAAAAGAAATAATATTTAACGCTTTTTGCGAAGTTGACGCAGGGCTTCATGGAGCCCGGTATCACGATCCAGATGAGCGTCCTCATGTGTTTCAGGGATTTCTTCTTTTGTATCTGTAGCTAAATCTGTAGAAGCGTTCTGGTCGCTTTGAGAGGTTTCTGTTTCAATGCTTCGATTCTTCGTCTTAAAGAATTGAATGTGCAAACGGCGAATTGCAATTTCCACTACAAACAACAGTAAACCTAAAATGATGAGGTAGAGACTGAGGTCTATTGATGCGCCGGGGCTTGGTGGGTTATCGTACATGTCTGTAATATCATCTCGAATCTTGCCTTGTGTTAATTGAGAAAGTTTAATTAGGTCGACGCTGCGATCTTCCAATAGCGGTCGGTCCTCTGGGCTATAGGGGAGGCACATTGCTGGCCCTAACAACGCTTCTTTGTTCAGTGTAAGCGAAGGAATAAAAACGTGATTGCGTTCCAGTTGCATATGCGCTTCAAATCGTCCATCATCTATTGGTTCGAGTTGTAATTGTACATCAGCAATGGATTGTTTAGCACTGACGAGCTCTAATTCTGGGATGACATTCGGCCATTTATCTCGTTTTTGTGGGTCTAATTGTAATTCAACAATCAAACTGTCGCCAAAACGTTGTGCGCGCAATAAACCGAGGTTTTGCGATTCTGATGTGGCACACCAACGAACGAGTGACGAAACTAATGGTGCGTATCCTTCCCAGGCAAGGACTTGGGTATTTTTAGGGTCGTCTAGTGCAAAACCCACTGCAATGCTTCGTCCATTTCCAATATGCCATGCTGAAATTGCTGGTGCTTCTGGGTCGCCTTTACATTCGGCATATTGTTGGGCATCTGGTTTGACGTAACATAAATTATAGCCATTTGTTTGCGGCCATGCTTTTTCGAAAATAGGGTTATTACCGATGAGTAAGGCTAAATTTGCTTGCCCTGTGAGTTGTGTTTTTTCATTAATCCAGGCACTGCGTGCAACCAAAACCGTTTCTTGTGCAAATAAGCGCGGAATATCTTTTGGTATTTGCGTAAAGTGTACACGACCGCCACCGCGTTTTGCGATGTCTTTTAAGAAATCTGCGTCACTATCGGCTTCGGTACCTAGTCCTATAACAGAAACAGTAATGCCTGCCGCTTGGTAATCCTCTAATAAAGTTTTATATTTTGATGGCTGTTCGGCGTCGGCAGCATCGGCAAATAAAATTAAATGACGTGCTGATTGGTTTTGAACAGTTAATAATTCTTTACCAGCAGCTACTAATGCTTCGTAGCAATAAATGCCGCCGCCCATACTGCCAATACGGCGAACCTTATTGATTATAAAATCAGCGTTGTCGACAGATGTCATGGGAACTATGATATGTGGAGCGGAATCAACGGCGTGCACAGCAACGGCGTCCATAGGCCCGAGTAATTCAATCGCCGCTATCGCACCTTGATTAGCAAGATCCATTTTAGTTAGACCGCCAGCGACGGGTGCTGCCATGGAACCAGATCGATCCAGAGTAATAGCCATGGCGACACTCAATTTTCTATGTTCGTCACGTAATTCCATGGTTACAGGTAGAATATCTTCGATTGCACTGCGGTGATAACCTCCGGCGCCATAGCTGCGTTGGCCACCGAGCATTACAAATCCGCCGCCGAGTTTACTTACCCATGTTTTTATTTGAGCCATGCTGTCATGGCCTAGCTTGTTTGCAGGCACTTGGTCAAGAATAAGTACTTTGTATCCACTAAGACGTTCAATATTAACATGACCTTCTGCAATGCTGGTGACACGGAGCCCTGCACTTTCGAGGGCACGATGGACATTACCTGGACTACCATCACCGCTCATTACTAAGACTTGCTCACCGCCTTCGACACGAAGGGCAGCATTGGCTTTATTATTTCCTGGTCGTCTATCATTTGTTTCATCTAAGCGAACGGTATAAGAGGCAACGCCTGCTTGATTTGGTCGATCCGCGAAATTAATGCTGGATTTACGTTGAGCACTTAATTGCACATTCCCTTTTGCGATAACCTTATTATTTCTTAAAATTGTATATGCACGTTCTTCGCCAACGTCTGACCAAAATTCTACAGAGCCAATAAATGACTGACCGAGGCGAAGATCCATGGGCAATTCAATGTCGAGAATGGCGGCATCTGCTTCTGCGGTTTCTCGAATAAGCATTACATCGACAGGAATATTGCGCGTACGTAATTGGGGGGCTAGAGCATTGGGATCACGGTTGGTGTACTGTCCATCACTATGAATAAAAATACGAGCACTGCGGTTATCTGGGATCAGCGATGCTGCTTGTTCGAGTCCACTGCGTAAATCACTAGCATACGCCTCAATGTGAGTGTCGTTTAGGCGTCCGGCGCCTTCATGCTGTGGGCCCTGAATTATTTGGGCACCGGCACCAACTACTATTATTGCTAGGCGATCATGTTTTTCTCGTTGTTCGGCAACTAATTGAACGATGCGTTCCTGTTCCTCTAAAGAATCAGACATCGATTGCGATCTATCTAAAATGAGCACAACATCGCTACCGCCAGTGCCCTGTTTAATGTGTGGGGAACTCAAGGCACCTATGAAAATGATGATAAGCAATAAGCGCCACCAATGTGCATGACCATGACGTGCCCAAATAAAATAAGACACCAATAAAGGGAGGAGTAAAAAGAAAGCCCAGGGATAGGTGAAATGAATCATTGGCCCATTCCTTGCTCTTTACGGTAACAGATCCAGGCACCAAGTGCTGCCATAATAGCAAAGGCCAGCGGTAAAATATGTTCCAGGCGTGTGCGAATTCGTTGAACTTTTCCCGTTTCTTCAATGCTAACTTCAGTTTGGTTACTTTGACAGTTGGAAAAATCGCTACTGCGTTGGTCAAGTCGATGTACAATAAAAGTTTGCCATTTTTTAGTGCCCTGTTGATCACGAGTCAGGTGATAGGTTCCTGGCATCAGTGAGCGCGGTAGCTGGATAACGCCCTGTAAATCAGCGGTTAATGATTGTGGTTCACCGCTTGGGTATTGAAGAAATATTCCCTTTGTTTTCGGTGGTAGTACAATGCGATTCGTCATCTGGCTTGAAAGATGATAAAATTGTAAACCTGGGGTAAATCGGAGTCGCCACTCGACAAGATTAGCAAATAAACTTGGCCAAGCAGGGTGTTTATGCAAATTGCTTTGTTTAATATCTATAAATAAATTAATCTCTCGTTGTTTGTTTTGCACATTCTCGCTTATGAGGCATGTTTGAGATGCTTGTAACAGTGATTGTTGTTGTGCTGGACTTTTGGTTGCAGTGCCGCTCCATAGGACACCCGTAAAATCTAGATCTTGTAAAAGGGGGTGGCCAGAGCGACTGAGGAAGGGGCCAATAACAGATGGACCAGACTGTTTAACAATTTGTAACTGCCATGTGCCTGGGCTTGGGGTATGCAACGTTTTATCAATTGAAATATGGCCAGCGTTCTCAACAAATTCAACCTTGTGTGTAGAGGCGAGTGCTCGCTTGATATATTTGTACATGGCCATTTTATTATTCAATTTAACACGAATCAATTTTCGTGGTGGCTGAACTACAGAACAGCTGTCATCTAGAGCGTATTGGTCTGACTCGGTTAACTGAATATGTGCAATGTTTATATTAGATTTGGTAATAGGTAAGATGATGTGTTGAGTACCGTTTTTATTTTTCAGCTGTGAAGATGCGATTATTTCATTATTTTTGTTGGTGATAAGGACCTTGCGATCAGAGTTATCATCTTTGCGCCATATTCTAAGGGAGATGCGTTGACCGCGCTCATCATTAAACCAGCGTGCATCAATAATTCCGCTGTTGCCAATGTCTTCTCCAAAACTCAATGATTGCCACGTGTCTGGAATGATTCGAACTTTGTGATCGCTTAAAACAATGACATGAGCCTCTTCACTTGCTGATTTAAGATCAATGGCCATTTCTATGCTTGCTTGTAAGCTGTGGAATGTCTGGTCGGCTTTCCAGCGATCGAGTGCTAAAGAGGCATTAGCAATTGGCACTGCTGTTGCTGTAAGCAATTTAGGTTGGATACCACTTTGAATGAGTGTAATCCGATCGTGGCTATTTAAGGTTTGAAAAACTTCTTGGCATGCCGCCTTTGCTTTATCGACAACCAAATGACCTTTAGAGTCTTTGGCATTTAAACGTTGGTGTGAATCTAGAATGCAAATGATATGTCGAGCTTGCTGATGATCATAGAGGTGGGGATCACTCAAGAACCAGGTAAGCGCCAGTGCAGCTAAAAGTTCGGCGATCAAACTGCCTGTGCGACGAAGTTTTTCGCGGGTACTGCCACTAGCTTGGTTAAATTGCTCGGGGCCAAACAAGAACAGCGTGCTGATGTAATGCGGTTGGAAACGCTGACGAAATAAATGTAGAATAATAATAGCTGGTATGGCAAGAAGACCAAGTAAGCCCCAGGGATTACCGAAAATCATGATCCGGCTCCTGGAGTGACGATACCAGCTTTGAGTAAATCACGGATGGAAGCAGATAAATCTAATTCAGCATCACAATGAATTAATCCAGCGCCACGTCCATTTAATGATTGTTGCCATGCGGCTTGTAGTCGAGCAAAACGAGAGCGATACTCAGCGAGCGCCTGTTCATCTAACAATAGATTGCGCTCTCCGCCTTCGACATCTAATAATCTTACATGGCCATTGTAATTTGGATTGCGTTCTGATTCCAGTAAGACTTGAATAAATGAAATGCGGCCACTGCCTGCACCAATGCGGCGAATAAATTGATTACCTGCATCTGGATAGAGGCCATCGCTAATAATGATTCGTTCACTGCCGGGGTGAAGGTTGTTCAGTTGACAACGCAGACCTAAATTCCCATTGGCTTGTGCTTGATGCAAATCGCTGTGCCAATGTTTGACGGTGCAACGTTTTGCTTGGTCCTGGCAAATCCATAAAATTGGTTGTGCGCCGTCATGTATAGCTAATTCGAGAAACAATGCGCATATTCCGGCGGCCAAAGACCATTTTTTTTCATCAAGTCGCATGCTTGCTGAGGCGTCTAAGATAACTTCTATACGTGGACTGATTTCTTGTCTGTGACGTCGTAATACCAATTGATCGCTTCGCGCATAGACGCCCCAGTCGATCATGCGCAAGTCGTCGCCCATGACATATTGTCGGTAATCGTGAAATTCTAAACTTGATCCAGGTCCTTGGCCCATGCGTAGACCATGACCATGACGTATGCGTCTTGGATCACTGGCTAAGCGCAATTGCTTAGTTGCTGCGTGAACTCGAGCTTCATCCCAGGCCGGCATAATTATCCTGCTCGTGGATTGCGATCGCCATCACCAGCTACGGTTCGTAATTGTTGATAGTGGTAGTTCATAACAGCTTGGTAGAATAAAATAATAAAGCTTGCAAGGCCTAAAATAGCGAGTGCAAGTTGATAACCGAAAAAGTCATCAGGTCGATCCATCATTTTGAAAATACCATAGAGCGGTGTTATGATTTCAAAAAATCCAGTGCTGATACCATTATTATCGAGTACGACGATGATGATAAATGGAATAATATTTATGACCGCGAAAAAGGTTAATGCAAACGCACGGCGCAGAGCAGGGGTGTCAAAGAATTTTCGTAATTGATTGCGATAGAGGTAATCGGAGATCAATAAGGTGATGCTGGTAAAACACAAGCTGGTCCAAACGAAGGTGAATAGTCTATCAACTGTGCGTGAGGTATAGCTATAACCGGTATCAAATGTCATGTAGGCAATAAATGCAAGCATGAAGGTGATAAACGACATAAAAATATATGCGATCCGTCCACGCGCTGCCCCCGGTCCAACCATGAACATAAATGAACGAATCCATCTTTTGGGATGTTTGATGTCACGATCTTGTCTTGGGGTTAAGCGATAGTGTTCACTCAGTCCAAAGAGACCCAGTAAGGCAGTTGCGAAAACACCGATGACCGCCGGAATCAATAATAATTCATAATGATAGTCACCATGATAAAACATTGGGCCAAAAATGAGTGTGGCGATTATAAGGTTCAGGTAAGCGAACATCCAAATGCCACGTGGACCAGTGCTGCGATTAGCGGCCTTGTGCTTTAATAGTGAGGCGCTGAATATAAGCATCATTAAATTGCCGACTATCCATATATTAAAGGCAACAGCTAATCCGCCAATTATTTCCTGGTCCCAATGGAGAAACTCTTCAATGAATCTATTGATGCTATAGGAGGTAGAAATGAATGCCATGGTTGGGAAATAGATCCAAACTGTCGCAACAAGAGATACGAGACCCAGAAATGCTCGCGTGCCTTTTTTATTGGTTAAACAGGCACAGAGAATGGATATCGCGCACGCGCTTAGGCTAACAGCGGGGATGAGCAGAAAGGTTAATAAAATAATCCAGATATTGAGGCCACGAAGCATGTAGGCCATAACCATAAACGGCGCAAGAGCTGATGTGAACATAATGCCTTGCACAAGCGCAGTTAATAAAAGTCCTCTAATAATGTGCCTTGGCTCTAACGTAGTAAGCTCAACCAAATCCCAGGTATCGTCTTGACGTTCAATGATGACCGCTCGATAGGCAGAGAGGCTTTGTACAATTATTATACCAGCACCCCATAGCCACGATAAATAAATAAACAGATTGAGACCTGCTTGGCTGTTGGCTCGTGTGACATTTCCAGAAGAGGCAACCATAACACAGGTAAGACCACCAATTCCCAACAATAAAAAGAAGACCGCTAAAAAGGTGCGATTGCGCAAATTTTGTCGAATGCTACGGACGAGTAGGGGATTGAGTTTATCACTGCCCCAATGAACGAATCTATCAAGCCAATCGGGTACCTTGCTGATATTAATCATTGCACTTTCCCTTCGGTCATGTGCAAGAAAACGTCTTCCAAATTCTGATCGCGTCCAGCAAAGTGACAGATGGGTAAACCTGCATCAATCAGGCGTTTTAATAGTGCAGCTTGGCTTTGATTATCGCTAGGGCATTGAAGACTAATAAATCGTTCACGAACATCGACATTACTTATTTGAGGTTGTTCGGCGAGTATGCGTTCTGCATCGGGATGAACATCGCTGAGATGAATCTCGATGACAATATCTTTGCTTTCTTCACTAGATTTAATGGTGGCCTGTTCGCGAATCTTGGCCTTCATATCTTTAACATCACCGGTGGTAACTAATTGACCCTGCTCGATGATGGCGACACCATTACACAGCTCTTCTAATTCTGATAAAATGTGGCTGCTGATAAAAATAGATTTGCCTTGCTCAGCTAATATTTTTAATAAGTCGCGGAATTCGATCCGTGCACGAGGGTCAAGCCCGGCACTCGGTTCGTCTAAAATAAGCATTTGCGGATCATGGATGAGGCAGCGGCCTAGACAAAGACGTTGTTTCATGCCTTTAGACAAGGTGGTAATGAGCTTTTCTTTAATGCCTTCAAGTTGACAAAAATCGATGGTATCAAGTACAGCGCGCCTGCGAGCCGCTCCATGCAGTTGATAAGCACGGGCAAAAAAATCTAAATATTCGGTTACAGTCATATTAGGATAAGCGCCATAAGAGTCTGGCATATATCCTATTTTATGTCTTACTTTATCAGCATCATCGACGGTGCTGAGACCATCAACAACACAATCACCTGCACTTGGTAAATCTAAAGTTGCAAGAATGCGCATGGTTGTTGATTTGCCGGCGCCATTAGGACCGATGAAACCAAAAATATCACCTTTATTAAAGGAAAAACTGATATCTCGTACGGCGTGAATATCGCCAAAGCTCCGGCTTAAATGATTAACTTCTACGAAACTCATGGACTCACTCCTGGAGCAAGGGGGCCACAAATAAGCGAAAGCGGCGCTTCTGGATCATTTGCACTTGGTCCGGGGATGTCATGGATAGGGGTAATCATCGATGCACGAAAATGCAGAGCTTGATCACTGTTAATCCATATTTGTTGAGCACCCGCATCAAATCGTGTGTGTTGTGCAAACGTATCATCACTAATAGACCGTGCGGGTTTGAGGGCAACGGATTGACCACTAACAATATTTTCACCAATCCAGCGGCGGCCTGTTTGGTCGGTCCAGACAAAAGATTGGATGTCACGGTCAAAGCCATTTTTTAATGATGGTGTATTACCGTTATAGGTGAGCAGAAAGCGACGTTCTTCGGTGCGCGGTGTTGTTATTTGGATTTGTTGGTGAGTACGAGAAAGCAACCAGTCGCCACTTACCGTTTGCTGGGTGGACCAATTACATTGTAATCCAATTTCATCGTACATATCAGTATTATAAACAGTATCATTAAGGATACGGATGTCGCTATCGCTGCTCAGTGAAAAATCACCGGGACTGAGGCCGCTAAACCACGAAATGCTATTCCATGTGCAAGATTGTTTGTGTTGTTGGTCGAGCCATGTTAATTCGATAACACTACGGTGTGACGAAAGGCCATCTGCAAGTAATCCAAAAATGGCAAGTACTAAGCAGAAAATCGAACTAATGATTGGTGTAGTAATCAGGAAAAGATGAATTTGTTGCAGGCGTCGTACCCACCAATAATTGAGCGGACCTGCAATTGCAATAAAGAGCAATAAAATGATGATGAATGCGGCGGTGGGAACTTCATCTGTTCCTGGAACTCGATGTTGTCTAATCCGTTTGTTAGTTTGCCTATCTAGATTGGCAACGGTGCTGCGTAGTAAACTTTGGTTCACAACTTGGTTGACTACATGAGCATCAACGCCGCGTTTACGCCAGGTTTTTTGTAAAAATTCAGTGCTGACAAAAATTGTTCCACCAGCTCGATGCCATTGTTTGAGTGCTTGAATCTGTGAAGTGGTAATTTGTTTTTCTGCATCAGGAGTAAGAATGATGCATATCCATTGTGGGATGCCCTGCCAGAAATCTGGTAATGATGACATTTGCCGATCAACATATGGTTGAACGCTTCGATGATGGTTGGTGTTGGGCAAGTTTTTGAGTAATTCATTGCCAGTAAATGAGGCATCGCGATCGAATAAAATGACATGCGTGCTGCGGTAGCGTAAATCACTTCTACATTTCAAGGAACCCTTTTGACCAATTTTATTACTCCAATTTACTTGTGCATTTGATAGGGCTGTGAGATTGGTGGGTAGGAGTACTGTGATTGTATGTTTCTTACCTGCTTTAACTTCGACGCTTCTATTTGCTCTTATGTTTTTTGCACCTGATGAATGAACATTGAGGTGAATGAGATCATCAATGCTAGATTCAAGTTCGATGAGTACTGGTGTGTAGGATTCTTGGTTAGTCCAAGGTATATGTCCGCGAATAGTTAACGTACTAGGTGCACCTACGCCAAATAATTGGCTGCTTACGCAGAGGAGTAGGATAAACGAGAGCATAAGGCGCATTAGTGTTGTAGTTCCGGGATCTCAGTTAATAGATGTTGAACAACTTTGTCGCTATCAACTCCCGATAGGTTTGCCTCATAGGAAAGAATGAGGCGATGACGTAATACTGGAGCGGCGAGGGCTTTGACGTCCTCAAAGCCAACGGCGGGTTTTCCATTTAATAAAGCTAAAGCTCGTGCGCCATTACTTAACGCTAGCCCTGCACGTGGGCTCGCACCCCAGCGTACGTGTTGTTTGATAAAAGAAGAGCTGTTGTCCAGTTCAGGTCTGGTGCCATTGACAAGTCGTGCAATATACGTTGCCACGGCTTCTGGTAGGGCGATTTGTTTTACAGTTTCAAATATATTTTCGATTTTCTCTTGGTTCCAAATTGCTGCGGGTGTGTCTGGTCGTCCCTGTGGTCGTTCTATTAAAAGTTGTGCAAGCGTATCTGTCGTTATGCCGGTTACCGTTATTTTAAATGCGAAGCGGTCTAATTGCGCCTCGGGTAAGGGATAAGTTCCGTCTTGCTCAACGGGGTTTTGTGTTGCTAAGACGAAAAAAGGTAATGGTAACGGATAGGTTTGATCAAAAACCGTGACTGTTTGTTCTTGCATAGCTTGTAATAAAGCTGATTGGGTTTTTGGGCTGGCTCGATTTATTTCATCTGCAAGAACGATTTGGCTAAATAGTGGGCCTTGTTGAAACTGCATTTGCCGCTGCCCGTTATCGTCTTCTTGGAGAATACGTGTTCCGGTTATATCAGCAGGCAATAAATCGGGAGTAAATTGTATGCGAGAATGATCAAGCCCAACAAGTGCAGCGAGCGCTTTCACTAGCTCCGTTTTGCCAAGGCCCGGCATGCCTTCTAATAGTATATGACCTTTGGCGAGAAGGCCGACGAGTACAATTTTACATAATTGCTCTTGCCCAAGGATAATGCCGTTGAGGGCATTGAGCACTTGTTCACATTCCTTTTGCGCTTGCTCAATGCGTTCTTCGCTGAGTAATTGGCTCATGGGATATCGATCTCCTCTGGCTCATTTTGGTTAACTTGTTGTTTGTTATTTTTAAAATAGTTAGCAATTGCATATCGATGGCGTGGTGCAGTAACGCTTTGGCGAGAGTCAGCCGCTGCCGGATTGAATTCTTTTGCAGCAGCACGAACGGCTTCTTGCATCGCCGCTTCGCTTATATCGGCTTCGCGTACGGTTTCGGCAAGAGTGATAGAACCGTCATTATTTACGCGAATTCCAGGCATGAGTGCTTCGTGTTTACCAGTATCTATGTTAGTGGGGTCTTGCTCGTGTAATTGAACATGCCCAGGCCCACGAGCTATGCCGCCGTTGTTGCGAAAGCGAACCAAGAATTCGTTTACATTACATCCCATTTGACACATCTTTTTACTTTCGTTATTTAATTGCTCTAAAAGTTTTTTAGCTAGTTGTTGTTGCTGTTCTTTGCTTAATTGCGGCATGTCTCCATTTTTGCCCATTTGCATTTGTTGGGCATTGAGACCATGTTTCTGAAAATGTTTTTTCATCGCTTCCAGCTGTTCGGGGGTTAATTTCATCTGTTGACCCATGGCCTGAGCTAATTGAGCCATCTTTTTTAGCTGTTCCGGATTTAATTGCTTGAGCATATCTTTATTTTGTTCTGCCAGATTTGCTAATGCTTGCATGAGTTGTTCTTGGCGCTGTGCATCCTGTTTGTCTTTGAGATTTTCAGATGCGACAATGGCTTCAGCGAGACGTTGACCCGCAGTGTGCTTTTGTTGATTGATGTAATTCTTAATGGCATCGCGTGCTAGCCATAATTCTTGACTCATGCCTTGTTCGCTAGCTTTTTCCTTTAGCTGTTCGAGCTGCTCTTTTTTCTGCTCTTTGAATTCCTCTTCTATAATTTCATTCTCTGCCAATTCATCTAACTCAGTAATGAGATCATCAAAAAAGGGGGCAAAGCGTTGTTGGAAGTCATTGATGGCTTGTACAGATGGCATGCAAAATGCGGCGATGACACAACAGAGTACCAGGGGTAGCCACTTTGCTGCATGCCAGTTGAAACGTGGAAATTGAATGTCTTCTAATTTTTTGCGCAATCGAGCAAGCCAGTCACTGTCTCGTTGAGTGCTTTCGTTTTCAGATAGTGCCATGCACAAACCACGACCCTCACAGAGTAAGTCCAATTCTGCCGCAAGTTCAGTTTTGTTGTACTGTTGTTGCCAAACTTTTGGCAATTTGATAAGTTGTATAAGTAGGGCAGCAATGATGATCGGTAGCTCAAGCCAGCCACTATCAGCGACACTAAGCCGTAGAAACATGACGATTAACGAGGCGCAAAAGAGGCTCGCTATGAGCATTGGTATAAGTTTGTTAAAACAGCGTTGACGACGATGTAATCGCTCTAATTCGCGTATGCGTTGATCAAGTAAATCTGCCATAGTTTGAGCCTATTCTTTGGTACTACAATTGCCATGCTGCAATTGGCAAATTCTTGCCAATAATTGAAACGCTGGACTGATGCCATTGTTCAGCGAATTGCTTACCAACGTATGCTATTTATTCCTGCATGAGTGCGCTCAGTAAAGCAATCTACCTGTAAAGATGCGGACCAACTACGATTCTTTCAGTGCATCTTGTTGCAACTTGTATAGTTGATCAAGCGCTTGACGCGGTGAATAGTCATCAAGGGGGAGCTGTCGTAACCTGTCAAGAATTGGGCTGGGCATGGTTGCGAAAATTTCCAATTGTTGCCCATTGTCTGGTTTCATAGCAGGAGGTGGAGATGTGTGCTTAAGCTCCTGTAGTTCCTGTGGTTTCTCTTTGCTCTCTTCCAGGTGCTCGAGAATAAAACGAGCGCGTTCAATCACAGGAACGGGAACGCCAGCCAATTGGGCTACATGAATCCCATACGATTTTGTAGCCGCTCCTTCAATGATTTTATGGAGGAACACCACATCGTTATTTTCTTCGGCAACAGCAACGGTTAAGTTTTGAACGCCTGCCATATCTTTAGCGAGGCTGGTAAGTTCATGATAGTGCGTTGCAAACAAACAGCGGCAATGAAGTGAGTCGTGGATGTGTTCAGTGATAGCCCAAGCAAGACTGACGCCATCATAGGTGCTCGTACCACGTCCAACTTCATCTAATATGACTAGACTGTTATGAGTCGCATTATTTAAGATGGCTGCTGTTTCGGCCATTTCGACCATAAAGGTACTCATATTGCGCGATAGTTCATCACCAGCACCAACGCGCGTGAAGAGGCGGTCTACTAATCCGATGTGCGCTTCATCCGCAGGAATAAAGCTACCTGATTGGGCGAGAATAACGGCAAGTGCTACCTGTCGAATATAGGTTGATTTACCTGCCATGTTTGGGCCGGTAATAATTGCCAAATAGTGCGCGTCATCTTGTGCACCAGCTTGTAGTAAGCAGTCATTGGCAACAAATTGATCACGTCCAATTACGCGCTCAACGACAGGATGACGACCCCCGCCAATACGTAGCGCATGGCTTTCATCAACAATTGGCCGACACCAATGGAGTCGATGTGCATTATCGGCAAAGCAAGCGAAAACATCAAGGCGGGCAAGGGCATCGGCACATCGTTGGATGCTGCCGATATAGCTTTCTGCCAAATCGCGCAATTCACCGAATATCGCGAGTTCTTTACTGCGAATAGTGTCTTCAGCACTTAATGCTTTTTCTTCATACTCTTTTAATTCTGGGGTAATGTAACGCTCGGCATTCACTAAGGTTTGCTTGCGAATAAAATGTTCAGGAACTTTATCAGTATGCGCTTTGCCTATTTCTATATAATAGCCAAAAACTTTATTGTAGCCGACTTTCATTTTCGGTATTTGACAGGCTTCGCTTTCGCGTGCTTGATAAGCAGCTAACCAAGTATTGGCGTCACGTTTAATTGCACGCACTTCATCTAATCCGGCGTCGATGCCATCGCGTATCATGCCACCATCACTGATTACAAGCGGCGGATCTTCGACTAAGGTTTCTTGAATGCGAATAGTTAATTCAGGAGCTGGATTGAGTAGCGAAAGGTCGGCGTTAATTAAAGCGGGCCATTGCTGACCTTGCATCAGGTCTTGGCATGCCTTACTAGCTTCGAGTGTTTGTGCTAATTGTACCAAATCACGTGCGTGGCAACGACCGGTTGCGACGCGAGCTAGCAATCGTTCTAAATCATAAACGGCCTCAAGGGCATCGCGTAAATTTTCTCGGGCATCATTGTCTTTGAGTAAAGCAGCTACAGCATCGTGACGATCTGAAATTGATTGTGCTTCTGCAAGTGGACGAGCAATCCAAGCGGCTAAAAGTCGTGCCCCAGGTGCAGTGCGCGTACGGTCTATAGAATGGAGTAAGGTTCCCTGTTTACCATTATCGCGGCTATTGCGTAATAAATCTAAATTTCGCTGACAAACCGCATCCATAATAAGATGCTGTCCTGGATAGATGCGTCTGATGTGGCGCAAATGTTTTAATTGATCAAATGCATGTTCGTTGGCATAGCGTAATGCAGCCGCTGCGGCACTGCACAAATGATCATCTTGTGGGCCAATACCAAACCCATCGAGTTCGCTAATTTGATAACGCTCACATAAAACCTGGCGTGCGTCTGCGGCACGCCACGCATAACTGGACATGGGGCTAATCGTCATGTCAGGATTTGCACTTAATTCAGCTATGCGCTCGTGGGCAAATTCATTTTGGGCTAATGTTTCGGGAATAATAATTTCTGATGCTTGAAGCCGTGCTAATGCAAGCGATAGCTGCTGCGAACTATCTGCTTGTTCAGTTAAAAATTCTCCAGTCGAACAATCAAGTGCTGCTATACCGATTGGTGCATCAAAACCTGTTATGGCTACTAAATAATTGGCTTGTGCGTCATCAAGCGCGTCTTCATCAAGTAAGGTGCCAGGCGTAATTATTCGAGTCAGTCCGCGTTTTACTAAGCCTTTTGCCTCGGAGGGATCCTCGAGCTGATCCATGATGGCAACCTTGATGCCATGTTCGAGTAACTTTGGTAAATAACCTTGTAGACTGCGATGCGGTACTCCGGCCATCGGCACTTCATCTTCTTTACCTTTATTGCGCGATGTCAGTGTGATGCCTAATAATTTTGCGGCTTCTACTGCATCATCTAAAAAAACCTCAAAAAAATCGCCCATGCGCATAAAGAGCATCGCGTCGGGATGCTCAGCTTTGGTAGCTATATATTGCCGCATCATTGGCGTTTCGCGTGGGTCGCTCTTTTTAGCCATTGCTGGATTCAACGATGTTTCATCAGGGATGCAATGCTGCGAGGGCTAGATGTTTTTTTCAAGCCACTCACGGTACGCTGGATTTACGTCTGAGACAGCATGCTGCAAGATACATGGACAATCGTAGGGATGTTGCTGTTCAAGTAAGTTCATAATGGCTTGGTTTTTCTCGCTACTTGATTTTATCAATAGTCCACATTCGCTGCTGGTCTCTATGACTCCTTGCCACCAATACATGGATTGTATTCCGGGTATTATTTGCACACAGGCAGCGACATGTTGTTCGAGCAGGAGCTGGCCGAGTGCTTTGGCACACGTTTCATCCGGACAAGGGCAATAGGTAAGGGAAATCGGAGGTTTTTCTTCCATGTATTTAGCTTAGCTGTCGCTCTCTATTTGCCATTGTCATTATCGGACTGACAACATCATTTCACGTCATTGGAGTAGATATGAATATAGCAGCGGGTCCGCCGCCGTCTGGTAGGGGTAGAGGATGTTTAAAGCTCATGGGCTTTGGCTGCGCTGGTTTTTTGGTTTTCTTGATTTTGGCAAGTATAGTCTTCTCAATTTTTTATAGAGAATTAACGTCGTGGAAGGTGAATAGCCGGACTGAAAAGTATCTCGAGCAAAGTGCGATGTCTGACGAAAATAAGACGGCACTCAAGGCCCAAATTCAGCGCATGATGGATGCTTATGTGGGCGAAGAATTGAGTGATGAAGATATGCAGGCATTTGCCCACTCTTTACAGGGAGAAGCCATTTACCCTGGTTTCTTGACCATCATTCTTGTTGCAGATGTAGCTCCACGTATTGGATTTAATGAGGAGCAGCTTATTTCATTGGAAAAATCATTTAGTCGATTGACCAAGGGTATGCAGGCATACGGCATAAAGGGTGAGCGCGTTACTGAGCTTATTCAACCCATTATCAACAAGGAAGACTTTGGGTCTGGTTTTATTCGTCCCGACATTGAAATGCAGGAATTATTGGATGTGCAAAGTGCTGTTGACGCTTGTACTGATGAATACAAGGTGCCTAACGAACTATTTACCTATGATTTTAATACCGAGCTTGAAAAAATAATAAATAAGGCACTAGCCAGCTCTGAGCGTGAATTATGAGTGACGCAACATTTGGTATTGAGCATCGTTTACGTCGGCGTAGCGATTTTAAGCGGATTTTTAGTCATCAGAATAAGGCCGCTGGTAAATATGTCGTTGTGATGGTTTCTCGTCATGGTAAGCGCTACCGTGGTCCAGGGCGTCTCGGTGTGGTGGTTTCAACCAAAGTATCGAAGCGTGCAGTGCGTCGGCACCAGTTAAAACGTTGGGTGAAGGAATTATTCAGAACTCAGTTAAAAGCTGCCCTCTATGGACAAGATTTGGTTGTCTTATTTAGGCGAGATTTGCCAACTGATGATGGTGAATCACATCAAAAATTGAATGATGAAATTTTGCGGCTATTGCCTAAAGCCCAGCAACAATCAGATAATTATAAAAAGCGTAAGCAGTCATGATTAAACGCAGCATGCTAGCCTGTATACGTTTTTATCAGCGCTTTCTTTCGCCGCTGAAGCCACCGTGCTGTCGTTTTCATCCAACGTGTAGTACCTATGCGATGGAGGCACTACAAAAACACGGAGTTTTCAAGGGAACGGCTTTGGCTGTGTGGCGAATTTTGCGTTGTAATCCCTTTGGCGGACATGGTTATGATCCTGTGCCAGAGAATAGGCATAAATGTGGTAAGTGTGATGAGGCTTAGCGGAATTATTGTTCGATTTCGAGTTCAATAACTTCCATTTTTCCATCGGCGCTAGGATTTATTTTAAATCCTTGGAAGATTAATTGAGTATTACCGCTGCCTGGTAGAGAGAATTTCTCTTTAGACGATCCGCCATAACGAGTGTAATTTTTGCCATTGATGTCGAAGAGGATATTGCTCTTGCTGTCAATGGATATTTCAATGCGAACATCTTTACCTGATCCGAGTACGGAACGTGAGGATGATCCGTCTAATTGTACGATTTTAAGTTTGCCATCTTTGCCGGTAGTAACTGCGCCAAGTTTGACGTCACGTGTATTTAACACCAAACGTGTAGCGCTATTGCCACGACGAAGTCCAATCATCATAAATGAATTTGGTTTAATGTTGACTTTCATTTCAATTTTCGAATTCGGTTTAATTGCCGGTTTGTAGGCCAGCGTTTGGAATCCGAGTTTAGATTCAGGGTCAGTGGCAGGTGAACCACCAATGGCTTTATTGACCGCCCAATGTAATTCGCCTTTGGTAAATTTGAAATTTGGTCCTTGGAATTGCGGTGCCCACAGTGCCTCATTGTTAAAAGCCACTTTATATTTTGGTTGTTCGTAAGGCTTAGGTGCTTTTATGGCAGCAAGCTGTGGATATTCGGCGTGCGGATAATTTTTATTTAATCGTGGAATAGTGTTGGGGTATTGGCCGGCATTTGGGTGCTTCCAGTAATTAAGATAAACAGAGATTAAATTGCTGCGTTGCTTGGCATTGCGATTACCGAGTGCGCCATTGAGGAACGAGGCCACAGGGACGCCAAGATGGTCTCGGCTTTCGCGTTGAGTCTGACGACCAGAATTTAATGAAATAACATAGTTTTCTCGATCAAGTCCAACACAGCGTGCATTTTTACTTGTCTTGCCGTCGAGGAGGAAGCTCGGCTTGCTGCGTTCTAAGTGCTCGTGTAAACGGCGATCGATGTCCTTGGCATTGCGACCGAAGTCACCGTATGCTTTGGCAGCTGATTTAAGAGTTGCATCTTTAAGTTGATCCATCGATTTATTTGCAGTGGCAATGAATCGATCGAAATTAGCCGTACCACGATGGCGTTTGAGCTCAGCTATCATTTTCGCCCAGGTTGCTTTGTCTTGGCGTTTAGCCGCCGCCGCATTGGCTTGTTGATTTTGTGCCTGCTCTTTTTTGATTACCGTTTTGCGCGCATTGGCAAGTTTTTCAAGTTGTGCTTTTCTGAATGGATAGACATGTTTAAGTTTGGATTCTTTAATATAATTATCTACAGCGGCAGTTGAGTTAGAGCTATTAATTTGATTTGAAATTTGCTTGTACTTGGCTTCAATTTCAGAGTTCAGATCTGCGCGACATTTGTCGTATTCTTTTTGAACCATTTTACGATGGTGTTCAGGAATTTCGGCAAGATGTTTGTTTGCTTCAACAAATTTACCACTGACTATTTCTGTGCCGATTTGTCGCAATTTACGATTTAGTTCTTTTTCTAATCCGGACGCTTGTTTGGTTAAGAAGTCTTCAAGCTGCGTCAACTCTTTTTCGATTAATTTATAGCCAGCATCAGAAGGGGAGAACAAGTCATCTTTTAATTCAATGAGCTTGCGCATCGCTTCGCGAATGGCTTGCGGTTGTGCGTTTTCATCAGCAGAGTAACGGGCAATTAATTTACGCGCTTGTTCTAAAGATGCTTCGTCTTCGCTAGGTGGATTTGGCGTTGGTGTTGGTGTATGGTGAGTTGGTGTGCCGCCACTATTGCTTAAGATTACCCCAAGCGTAACCAAGACCATGGTCGCAATGATTAAATATAATAAAACATTGTTATTTGATTTAGGGATATGACGACGCATGCCCCGGCGCGGTGGTGTGTAAACCTGTCCGGCTATGGCTTGTCGTATTGCTTCTTTGAGTGTGTTAGCATCAGCTAAACGATCTTCTGGTCGTTTAGCCATCATGCGCATTAATAATTGACGCCAGGCTTCAGGAACATCAAGAATTTCTATTGGGTCAGGTACCGGTTCGAGCACCTGTGCGCGCATTAAGTCTTTTCGGCTCTTCCCTTCGTAAGGTGGGTGGCCGGTTAGCATGTGAAAAAGTGTACCACCAAGACAGTACTGGTCGGTGCGGTGGTCGACTGCTTTGCCGCGACATTGTTCAGGACTCATGTAACGGGGCGTGCCCATTACTTTTACTTTACCATCTTCGCTTTTGGTACCAGTAGTTGCTTCTTCTTCGCCGTCAATTTCGAGTGCCAAACCCAAGTCTGCGAGTTTAATTAAGCCATCATTGGTAATCATGATATTCTCAGGCTTAATATCGCGATGAACAATGTTCATTTGTTCGGCGTAGATAAGGGCATCGCTAATTTTTAACGCTACTTGTTGTACAACATCGAGACCGATCTCTCCGTCTCGTTCAATAACGTCTTTGAAGTTTTCACCTTCAACAATTTCCATGCTGAAGTAGTAGATCGTCTGATCATCGACCTCGGCGTTACTGACATCGTGGACGCCAATAATATTTGGGTGATTGAGGCGACCCGCTGCACGAGCCTCATCTATGAAGCGATCGGCAAAGCTTTGGTCTTTTTTGACTAACTCAGGATCGAGGACTTTGAGAGCGACAATGCGATCCATGGAGGTTTGGTTCACCTTGTAGACGGTGCCCATGCCGCCCTTGCCAAGGATTCCTAGGATTTCATACCCGCCAATTTTTTGGCCTTCTGAAAAATCGCTCATCTGGGCCTAGTCTTATCGACCAATTTCACTGGCAAGTGCTGGAATGCCCCACAACTGTACCTACTTTATGACACGCAAGTTAAATGTGATTAGAGGGATAGGTGCTCATGACGGGTCTTGGTCAACATCTCGCGTTGATTGGTTATCGCGCCAGTGGTAAAACGAGCATCGGTATTCGTCTCTCAGAGCACTTCAGATGCCCTTGGATCGATCTTGACGCATTCTTGGAAGAATCATGTGGACGACAGATACCTGACATCTTCGATCAAAATGGTGAAGCGTACTTTCGAGACCTCGAATCTGACTGTTTGAAGGAGATCTGTGCCAAATCTGAACCTGTCGTTCTCTCTACTGGCGGCGGAGTGATATTGAGAGAAGAAAACAGAGCGCTTCTGCGCAAAACATGTGAGCAGGTGATCTATCTTGAAGCTGACGCTGCCGTTTTAAGCGATCGATTGAGTCGTGATGGCGGGGATCGCCCCAGTTTAACCGGTGCAAGCATTGAGGATGAAGTCAGTGCCGTACTCGAGCAGCGTAGAGAACTCTATCGAGAGACTGCTACACAGTCTGTCGACGCCAATAGGGACTTTGAGGCTGTTGTCCAGCACATTATAAAGATTGTGGAAAACTAGATTGTAGCTAAGCCTTGCGTATTTGAAATGGGTAAAAAAATGGCATTTTCTCCTAGGAAATGGCGGAATTTATCGTTTTTCACCCATTCATCCATGCGGCCTCAAATGTGGAAAATTTGGTAACAAAAGTCTAATTCAAAGCCTGGAGATGAGAAAAGCGTGTTTAGGATGCCGAGCTTGCTCAGACGATTAGGGAATGTCCTCTATGGCAGATGACCAAGCACCGATGCAGGCTGCAGAGCGCCTGCTGCCACATAATCTCGACATAGAACGTGGGATTTTGGCGATTTTACTCGCCGGCAGCAACGCAATCGACATTCACAAAGTCCGAGGCGTCATTGGGCATCCGTTAGCGTTCTTCAAGCGCGATCACCGCATCCTCTATATGGCCTGTTTAGACCTCGATGACGAGAATCATCGTGTGGATGCCAGTGCCGTTGCTGAGTTGCTCAGCAGAATGCGCTTTAGGGTGGTGCTCGACCGTTTACGCCAACAGCAGCAACTGATGGCAGATGATCAACTTGATGGCATGAGCAAGGAACGGCTCCGTGCGCTCTATAGATTCCGGCCCGAAGATGAGGCTAGCAATCCAGAGGATAGTGCATTGGCCGCAATTGGGGGCTATGCCACAGTAGTCCAAATAGCTAATGAGTTTGCCCCGTCTTCGAGTTTGGATCGCAACGCTAAGTTGGTCTGGGACTATTACCTGAAACGGCGCTACATTCAAAGTTTACAGTCATTGGCAGATGAAGCCTATATGACCACTGAAAGTTTTGTCGATTTAGTTGCCAAGGGTAGTCAAACCGTTCTCGAACTCAGTAGTCAAGACAAGCAAGGTAGTGTTAAAAATATTATCCAGGTGGTAGATGATACCTTAATTAGTATTGGTGAGGCATTTAATAACCCGAATACGGGTGTGAAAACCGGATTTCATGACATTGATGATAAATTAATGTCGTTGAGACCGGGCGGTCTCTATGTCTTGGCTGCACGGCCCGGTATCGGTAAAACAAGTTTCGCGCTTAATGTGGTAGAGAACATCGCGACCCAAGATGACGAGGGCGGTATCTTATTTTTCTCATTAGAAGTAGATGCGACTGACCTGGTTAAAAAATTAATTAGTTCGCGTGCTAAAGTTGAATTTAAGAAAATGGAAATGGGCACGTGTAATGAGGAAGAGTTTCAGGCTCTGAGTGATGCGGGCACTGATATTTCGCAATGGAATTTGGATTTGTTGGACATAGCTGATATTACGGTAGCGCAGCTGCGCAGTCATGCGCGTCGCTATAAAATAGAACATCAGAATCAATTAAAGCTTGTGGTCATTGATTATCTTCAACTACTGCAGTCAAGTCGACCGTCGATGACTGAATACGAAAAAGTCTCTGAAATCAGTAGAACCTTAAAGGTCATCGCCAAAGAATTGGGGATTCCCGTTTTAGCGCTGTCGCAAGTAAATCGTGATTCGGAAAAAGCAGCTGGTAAGTCTCGACCACCACGCTTATCTGATTTACGCGGTTCTGGTTCTATCGAGCAGGATGCTGATGCGGTTATATTTTTACATCACAATATGTCAGAAGACGATGATGGTGATAAGTCTGATGTTAATGCTAAGCGCAGTATGCAGGTCATTGTCGCTAAGAACCGTTTTGGACCAACTGATTCGGTAGATATGTATTTCTTTCCAGCTCGCCAACGATTCGAACAAATTGCCCAAGAAATTATTGAAGACACCTACGATGTGGCCAAGCGTCCAGTGGTACCACGCAGTGACGATGAAGATTTATTTGATTTCCCTGCGAAGCAGGAGTAGCGGCGCTATATTCCGCGAGCAATGAGCCCAGTGGTCTCATCAAAACCAAACATGAGATTTAAGTTTTGGATAGCTTGGCCGGATGCGCCTTTGACTAAATTGTCTTCGGCACTGCAAATAACCAGTGTTTGTCCGTCTGCACAGGCACTAAAGTCAATATAGTTATTGGCAGTAACGTTGATGACTTCGACCTCTTTTGGTGTTGGACGCACGCGCACAAAGGCTTTGTTGGCGTAGGCAGTTGACCATGAGGAAAATACGTCGTCACTCGATTTGCCGTCAATTAATTGGCAACTAATGGTCGAATGGATACCACGCGTAATGGGTGCGAGATGGGGAACAAATTGAATATGAACGTTTTCACCTGCAGCGATGCTGAGTTCCTGGTCAATTTCACCGACATGTTGATGATTAAGCGCCCGATAGGAATGAAGATTTTCATTCATCGCATAAAATAAATTATTGTTTTTTTCGAGATACTTTTTGCCAGCACCTGATAAACCTGAATAGCTAACACTGACGATAGCATGCTTGAGATCGATAAGCTTATCTTTGAGGAGTGGAATAAGTGGCAGCAAAATGCTAGTTGGATAACATCCTGGATTACCAACTAATTGTGCTTGTTTAATCGCCTCGGTATGGATTTCACTTAAGCCATAAACGGCGGAGCTCAGCATTTCAGGACAGGCATGATCATCACCGTAAAAGGTCTGATAATCAGCGTGATCGCGGAGCCGAAATTCAGCACCAATATCAACAATTTTTACGCCAGCCTCGATTAGCTGAGGAACGAGTGCGGTGACATCGGGGCTTTTCTTGGCTAGGACAACTGCTTTGGCACCACTGGCAATAGCCTGATCTGGCGTGTCAGCAGCAAGCACTAAATCACCGCATTCTCCAGCGAGGCTTGGGACTGCTTCACCTATAGAAGTTCCGGCAAGACGATCAGACCCTGCGTGTACGACTTCAAAGTTTGGATGACCGAGTAATAGTCGCAAAGCACCTTCGCCTGCG
>JANQLF010000257.1 GCA_028280785.1 Planctomycetota bacterium | reverse complement strand
CATCTACAGCGATGCGCACGTAAGCCTACTCTTCGCTTTGTGTTGTTGCTTCTTCGACTTGCTCTTCTTCTTCGTTGAAGAGCACTTGTTTGCCGCGGTAGAAGCCTGTTTTCAGGTCTACGTGGTGTGAGCGGTGAACGCTCTTGGTGGTCTTGTCGACTGATATGCCGGGTGCACCTAAAGCGTGATGACTACGGCGCTTATTGCGACGTCCATTTGTTGTTTTCTTCTTAGGAACAGCCATGACTACCTCAATTCTACAGCTTGAGGGTCTTCTCAAGCGGGGCGGAAGGCTAGAAGTCTGTGCTCATAAGTCAAGCTAATGCTATGAGTAGCATTCATGGCCCAAGAAAGCTCATCTTGGCTTGTCTACTAGGCAAGTAAGGCAGACTCAATCGCCATCTGGAGACTGGCATGCATCTGAGCCTCGCCGAACGCCGCCGCCGCTTTGAAAATGGCTATGTGGTCATCTGTGGCATCTTCGCCGTATTGATGGTCCTGACTAATATCATCGGAACCAAGCTCTTTGCCTTATTTCCGACATGGATGGAAAGTGGTTTTGGCTCCTTCTCTAGCTACGGCCCAGTGATTTTAACCACGGGACTGATTACCTATCCGCTGACCTTTTTATTTACTGACATCTGTTCAGAGATTTATGGCCGTCGTCGCGCTAACGTCATGGTGACGATCGGATTTTTAGCCAGCATTTTGATGTTGTTGGTGGTGCAAATATCCGTGGCAGTGACACCAGCGGATCGTTATTGGGCAGATGCAGCAGGGCAAAAAATATTATCTACTGAAATTATTGAGGTCAGTGATGGTAGTCACGGTGGTAAAACCTTGCATATCGATCACCGTCAATTTTTAAGTAATCCAAGTGGTGGTAAGCCAGTTGCCATTGCCATTTTTGATGGCGACGAATTTGAATTTTCCAGTTATCATACCATTGGTCAGACTGGCGGCACTTTTGGCCAGCCGTATCGCCATTGTGAAATATTCTTGCATGCTGGTGATGCCAAGGCGGGCAATGTGGTTGTGCCGGCGGTGCAATTAATGGAATTCATGAATGGTGAAGAGGGTGTCTCAATAAAAATTGCCGGCGGTGCACATTTGCCAGTGCAGGGTGTCTTAATTGACGCCAATAAAACCAAATACTTTTATACCAGACAAAATAATAATGAATGGATTGACTTAGATTTAATGCAGCCAGTCGGAGCAAGTTTCCCTGCGCCTGTCGAAGCGCTGGCTGAAGACTTTGATATGAGTTCTCGACCAGCGGCTATTATTAATGCGATGACACCAGTCGACATGCAAGCGGCGATGACCGCAACTTTTGCCAGTCCTGGTATTTTATTGATGGCGTCGATGATGGCCTATTTATTAGCACAGTATCTTGATGTCTTTATGTATCACTTTTGGAAGCGTATTACCGGCGTGAAAAAAATGTGGCTGCGTAATAATGGCAGTACCTGGGTAAGCCAGTTGGTCGATACGATTACCGTGAATGGGATATTCTTACCGATAGCCTTTGGGATGGATTTTACGGCGACGACGAATGTGATTATTTGTGTGTATTTAGTGAAATTAGTTATTGCTGCTATAGATACACCGTTGATATATCTGGGTGTGTATATTGAAAAACGCCGTTTGGGATATGAATGGGAAGAAGAAGTGCCTGATTTATTGTCTGATCAAGCTGAGGCACTTGTTTAAATTGATATGCAAGACGACCGCTATTCACGTCAAACGCGTTTTGCTGGTATAGGTGAGGACGGTCAGGAACGAATCGCTGCATCGCGTGTAGCGATCGTTGGCTGTGGTGCACTTGGCAGCGTTGCGGCTGAAATCTTGTGTCGTGCAGGTGTAGCCTATTTACGCATTATCGATCGTGATTTTGTTGAGTGGTCTAATTTACAACGACAATCATTATACACCGAAGCGGATGCCGAAAAAAGCCTTCCCAAGGTTATCGCTGCAGAGAAACATTTACTCGCTTTAAATATCAGTGTCGAGGTTGATGCGCATATCGCTGATTTACATGCAGAAAATGTTGAAGAGCTATTAAGCGACGTTGATTTAATAATAGATGCCTGTGACAATTTTATTACTCGGCATTTAATTAATGAGTTTGCGTGTAGGCTGCAGGTGCCGTGGATATATGCGGCCTGTGTCGGCTCCTATGCCTGCGGCATGACTGTCATACCTGGGCAAACGCCGTGCTTGGCTTGTATTCAAGATCAATTGCCAAGCGCAGGGGATTCGCCGACCTGTGATAGCAGCGGTATTATTGCGCCAGCGGTTTATGCGGCATCGGCGCACCAAATGAGCGAAGCATTTAAAATACTAAGTGGGCATTTGGAATTAATTACCGCTGCATTTTGGTCAACTGATGTATGGTCGAATAAACAGCAGCACATTGATATGGGTGCTTGGCGTCACGAGAATTGCCCGGCTTGCAGCGCTTCAGCGACCTTTCCGTATAGCCAAGAAAAACGCCAAACATCAATAACGCTGTGTGGCCGCGATGGCATGCAGGTGCAATTAAATAAGTCTGTCGATTTAGGTTCACTCGCACAAACAGTGAAACAGCAATTACAGCGCAGCAATGATTATTTAGTCCGTTGGTCCGATAACGAACTAGTGGCCACCTGTTTTGCCGATGGTCGTATCATTGTTCAAGGTTCTCAAGACGAAAATGTCGTACGCAGTTTTATCGATCGTTGGTTGGGGTAATAAAAAACGCTCGCCATTTTGGCGAGCGTTTTATTTTTGTTTTAAAATTAAATTAAACAGCTGCAGCTTGCAGTGTTAATGATTTACCAACAGCATTTAAGTCTTGGCACGCTTCGACAACACGGTCTTTCATACCTGCTTTTGCAGATTTCAAGTAAGCACGTGGGTCATAAACTTTCTTGTTACCAACTTCGCCTTCGACTTTGAGTACGCCGTCGTAGTTTTTGAAGATGTGATCAACGATTGGGCGAGTGAATGCGTACTGGGTATCGGTATCAACATTCATTTTAATCACACCGTAATCGAGTGTCTCATGAATTTCTTCTTTAGTTGAGCCAGAGCCACCGTGGAAAACTAGGAATAATGGATTGTCTTCAGTGTTGTGCTTATCTTTAACCGCTGCTTGACCATCTTTAAGAATTTTTGGAGTTAATTTCACATTACCTGGTTTGTAAACGCCGTGAACATTACCGAAAGTTGCGGCTAACATAAATGTGCCGAGTGGTTGGAGTGCTTCGAAAGACTCAACCATATCTTCAGGAGTGGTATATAATTTTTCAGCTGCAACACCGCTGGTGTCGTGACCGTCTTCTTCACCACCAACAACACCAGTTTCAATTTCGAGAATAATGTTGAGCTTGGCACAACGTTCTAAATATTTTTTAGAAATTTCTAAATTTTCGCTGAGTGGTAATTCACTGCCGTCGAACATGTGGCTGTTAAATAATGGCAATTGACCATTAGCAACGCGCTTTTCACTTTCTTCCAATAATGGATCCATAAATGGTTCCAAATTTTTTGGATGACAGTGGTCAGTATGTAATGCAATTAATACATCGTATTTTTCTGCTAAACGATGGGCAGCTTCGGCAAGAACGATGGCGCCGTAGGCCATATCACCAATACCACCAGAAGCATGCTTACCGCCACCAGAAGAAACTTGAATAATGCCGTCAGATTTTGCTTCTTGAAAAGCTTCTAAACAAGCGCTCAGGGTTTCTAAGCTCGTTACATTGATTGCAGGGTAGGCGAATTTGCCGCTGCGTGCATTGTTGAGCATGTCTTTGTATTGTTCGAAGGTTGCGATGGGCATATTGCCGCTCCTCAAATGTTATTTTCGCTGGGCGCGGTAGTATGTTCGCACTCACATTGGTGCAAGTTAAATGAGAAATTGCCTGAGCGACTTGTATTAATTATATAAGTCATTTATAATACTATAGTTAAATATAATCGATTAACACAAATTTTAGCCAGATCTTGATTAATTTATAAGCAATTTGAGAGGAGTGCGGATGCATGCCAAACATGGGACATCGCTGCAAGCACCATTGTGTCAACGATTTGAGATACAGTCATAGTGGATAATTGGTCATCTTCGGTTGACTTTAGGTATTACACGCATGAAATCCGCGAGTTGGTGCTAGACAAAGGGTCTAAATAGACTCTATGTTTATCACATAACTTGGCCTTGCTGGACTTTTTTCATAGAGAAAAGCCCATAGGGTCAGTATATAACGTAACCTAGCGCATATGACCAGAATTGCCCTGATTAGCGATATCCATAGCAATATGCCTGCATTGAACAATGTACTGGCAGATATTGCGTCGCAGAACGTAGATAAAATCTACTGTTTGGGTGATGTTGTTGGCTATGGACCACAGCCAGTTGAAGCCATGACCAAAATCATGGAGGTCTGCGAGCCAGGTAAGATGATTGCTGGCAACCATGACCATGCCGTTGTGCATGAACCAATCGGTTTCAATGAACGCGCGCGCAAGGCTGCGATGTGGACCAACGAAAAGGTGCGTGCTGGTTTCTTCAATTTCTTTGGTGGCAAACGTAAGCGCTGGGATTGGCTGCGAAGCTTGCCGACCAGTCTCGTTGAAGGCAACATTCTCTATGTTCACGCTAGTCCGCGTGACCATCTTGAGGAATACATCTTAGAAGAACATACTCGTGGTATCAGTCTCCTCGGAGAGGACCCAGAACAGCTCCTACGTGAGAACTTCGAATTGGTACCGCACACTTGCTTTATCGGTCATACCCATCGCCCGGGTGTGGTAACCGAGCCAGATCTTGCCTGGCACAGCATCGAGCAACTCGACTACAAATGGACCATCGATGATCGTAAGACCATCATCAACATCGGTTCCGTCGGTCAGCCACGCGATTCAGACAACCGTTCCTGCTACGTCATCCATGACGGCACCAACGTCGAATGGCGTCGGGTTGAGTACGATATCGAGAAGACGCATGCGATGATTACCGAGATCGAGGACCTGCATAACTCGCTCGCTGACCGCCTGCGCAAGGGCCGCTAAGCCCCCAAATCCCAAGCTATTACCGAGCTGCAAAACCGCTTGCATGCGCAAAAGTGCTCATACTCTTTCGCGCCCCCCTAAAGTCGGGGACAGGAGTCTTTCATGCCTAAAATGAAAAGCCACAAAGCGTCTAAACGTCGCCTGCGCATTACCAAGAATGGTAAGATCCTTCGTCGCCAGGGTGGTGTTCGTCACTTGATGACTAACCGCAGCCCGAAGAAGAAGCGTCAATTGCGTAGTGCAGCCGTAACCACAACTCGTGGTTTGGTGAAGCGTTTTGCTCGCAATCAGGTGGGCGATTAATAACTCAAGCAGTGTTTGTTTGAGTTCTTTGTACAAGTAGACCTGCGGGTCTCTCCAAGCGCCATCGGTTCTTGGACTGTGAGAAGGAAAAAACCATGCGTAGCAGCAATGCAGTAGCACGCCATAAGGCGAAGAAAAAAACCATGAAAAAGGTTCGCGGATTTTATGGCGCACGCCATAAAGTTCTCCGCGTCGCTTATATAGCTGAGAAACGTGCCGAGCAGCACGCTTACATCGGCCGTAAGTTGAAAAAGCGCGATATGCGCAAGTTGTGGATTACTCGAATCAATATCGCGAGCCGCGCCAACGGTCTCAGCTACAGCCGCTTAATTGCTGGCTTAAACAAAGCTGACATTCGTTTGGACCGCAAGCAACTCAGCGAAATGGCCATTCACGAGCCAGAAGCGTTCACGCAAGTAGTTGAGCAAGCCAAAGCCGCACTGGCCTAAGCGAAGATCAAATAAGATTCAAAAACGGGCTCAAAAGAGCCCGTTTTTTTATTGGGGAACTCCACCTGAAAGAAAGTTCTCGGAGCTCATAACTAAGAGCCATCAGCGAAATTTTTTACATAGTAAAAATTCTGGAGTAGTGAAGGTCGAAAATAATTGGCCATGCCAATTCGACCGAAATGTAGCGAATACAACGTGCAAATAGACCAATTAACAGTGGTATTGCTGCTTTTTTGACGTAAACAGAGATCCATCATATGCATATGACAAACTATCCGTATCAAAGCTTAGGATCTGAAGCCTAAAATGGGGTGGTTCGACGGCGTTCTTGGGCTGTTTAGCTACGATCTCGGCATTGATCTCGGTACCGCCAACACCTTGGTGGCGGTGCAGGGTAAGGGCATCGTCATCTCCGAGCCCAGCGTGGTGGCGGTTAAGAAGGGCACCAATGAAGTGCTAATGCAGGGTCAGGCCGTCGGTGATATGGCCAAGATCATGCTCGGTAAAACCCCCGGTAATATTTTAGCGATTCGTCCGATGAAGGACGGGGTGATTGCTGACTTCGATATTACCGAAGCGATGTTGAAATATTTTATTCAAAAAGCCCACGGCCGTCGCGGACCAGTGAAGCCCCGCGTGGTTATCGCGGTACCATCAGGTATTACTGCGGTTGAAAAACGTGCGGTAAAAAATAGCGCCATGAATGCTGGTGCGCGTAAAGTGTATTTAATTCCTGAGCCAA
>JANQLF010000050.1 GCA_028280785.1 Planctomycetota bacterium | reverse complement strand
TCATTGATGCTTGAGCCAGTGTTAACTTTGCTCAATTCTTGATTGTACCACTCGCGACCATCAAGTTGGACTTGGTTAACTAAATTTTGTAATTTAGCAGCGCTGGCGCGGTCATTTTGAAACTGTGGCTTGGCACGTTGTAAGGTGTATTCGGCGCTATCCCATTCAGATGCAGCAATAGCTTGGTCAACTTTGGTTTTGGTGCGCTTGAATAATTCATCCAAGGCTTTGTTTTGCTGTTGAGTTTGTCGCACTTGTTGATTTTGCTGCGACTGGTTAGCCATTTTATCCAAATTGGTATCAAGGGTGATGTTATTTGGATCATCATTGGTGGTCTTTGGTCGTACTGGTGGGGTGTAATCACCGACCATATCATCTTTGTCGAGGTTGTTCATTAAGAACCAGACAAATAAACCAAGGGCGACAATAATTAAAAAGTTTACAAAGAGGCCAACGCCGTTGCCGCGACCGCTTGCCGCTGCAGCACGTTGAGATGGGCTTGGCCGATCGACTTTACGTGCTTTTTGTTGCCCAATATTTGCAGGAATCTCTTGGCGTAATTTTGATAAATCATCACGCAAATCAGCCATGCTTTGGTGGCGCCATTCAGGATTTTTATGCAGCATGGTGCTGACTAATTCACTGATACTGGTCGGCAGATCAGGGCAGAAATCAGTAATATCAGGGATGGCGTCTTTGATGTGTGCGTTGGCAGTTTTTTCAGCGCTATCAAAAACATAGGGTGGTTGACCGCTCAACATTTGGAAGGTGATGCAGCCGAGACTGTAAATATCACTCTTGGCGTCACCTTTTTTACCGCGCAATAATTCTGGTGCCAAATAATCGGCATGATCTTCCGGTGTTGGAATATTTTTTTGTTCTAAGTAATGGCGTAAGAATTGCTCAAGAACAAGGTCGACCACTTTAACACGACCATCATTGCTGATCATGATATTGCGCGGATTAAGCGCTCTGTGAACAATACCGACTTCGTGTGCTGAATTAAGGCCATCAGCCATTTTTTCGGCAACCATTAATGCGATATCTGGTGCCAGTTGACCTTCGCGGTCAAGTAGGTCGAAGAGCATTTCACCTTCTACTAATTCCATGCTCGACCAAATAAAATTATGCTCGGTGCCACATTCGTGGACTTGGGCGATACTTTGGTGATTAATACGTGCAGCTGATTTGGTTTGTTCGGCAATCTCTTTGGCCAACGGTGAATCAGCGTCAGCAAAATTTGGATGAACAATTTTTAAGACAACGTCGCGGTCCAAACTTAATTGGCGGGCAATATAAACAGTTACGATATTGGTAGAACCGATGACGCTTTGGACACGATGGCCACCAATTAATTTACCGACGAGTGCTTCAGGGTTGAATAAATCATTGCTGGTACGGTTTTGATCTTTATCAGCTTCATCAAAGGCGACAGTAACGGTGCTTTTAGAGCAGGTGATGGTATCACCATCTTTGAGTTTATGCGGCGCATGAATTTTCTCGCCATTGATCTTTGTCCCATTGGCAGAACCCAGATCTTCAACCCAAATACGCTGTTTATTGTCACGATAGACTTTGCAGTGCTCACGACTCGCACCTTGGTCCAGAAGCGCGATGTCACAGCTCTTCTGTCGACCGATTACGATCTTTTCAATTAACGGATACTTTTTGTCATTATATGACAGACTCGCCATGGGCGGCAGACTAAACCTATGCCTAGACAAGACTAGCCCTGATATGCTGAGAATGGACATGTCATAATAGCACAGTTATTCACCAAATTCAGAGCGATGCGGTGCAGTGATGGACGATTGCTTGTGCTAAGGCAAGGTGTCAGGAGTTTTTGAAACAATTCTAACATGGCGACCAGAGCAGAAGAATGCGCTAAAGTATTTCTATTACATGAGATATGATTTTAACGCTGAGTCCGTGTGGATCATAATGGTATTTGTGAACGTGATCAGACTCGATTCTGGCACTGTCATTGCTGTATTGACCAATCTTGCACCTCGATTTGGGCCAAAGTGGCTAGTTCTACTAGCCTTAGGCGCATTGGATTCTAAGGTGCTGCCCCATTTGAAGGGAGCTTGAGGACGTCGATGGCCATTGCTGAGAAGCTGAAGAATGTCATGAAGGGCATGCTCGGAACGAGCAACGCATCCAATGTGAAGCGTTACATGCCATTGGTCAAAGCAGCGGGCGAATTCGAGAAACAATTCGAAGATCTCGATGATGCAGAATTGCGCCAGCGTAGTGCTGATCTCAAGGCCCAAATCAAGGGTGAAGGCGACCTCGATAATTTACAGGCTGAGGCTTTTTCTTTAGTTCGAGTGGCTGCAGATAGACGCATTGGTATGTGGAATGCCATTACCGACAGCAAGGGTGAATATAAAGAAGCGGGTGCCTGGGGTACACAATGGTCACACGTGCAAGGTGCGCGCGAAGCACTGGCTGACGGCAAAAATATGTGGGACATTGATTTGCCTGGATCGGTTTATGCCCATGTTCGTGAAAAATATCCAGAATCTAAACCACCATTTCGTATGCGTGCTCATGATGTTCAGGTCATTGGGGCCGCGGTATTGCATACCGGTTCTGTAGCGGAAATGAAGACTGGTGAAGGTAAAACCTTGGTTGCCTGTCTTGCTAGTTATTTAAATGCACTGTATTCAAAAGTTCATATTATTACGGTTAATGATTATTTGGCCAAACGTGACGCCGAGTGGAATGCACCAGTATTGCGATTTTTAGGTGTAAGCGTCGGTTTTATTCAGTCAGAAATGGATCCAAGCCAACGCTTAACGGTTTATGACAAAGATGTGATTTATGGCACCAATAATGAATTTGGATTCGATTATTTGCGCGACAATCTCAAGCAGACCAGAGAAGACCAGGTTCAAAAAGTTCATCATTATGGTATCGTCGACGAGGTTGACTCGGTCCTAATTGATGAAGCACGTACTCCATTAATTATTTCTGGTCCTGCATCGAGTACGCCTGAAAATTACGTTAAAGCAAACGAAGTCGCCAAGGGTTTAAGTGAGGGCGAACATTACGAAGTCGATATTAAAGACCGCAATGTCAAGCTGACCGATGAGGGCCAAGAAAGGGCTGCTGAGTTATTTGGTGTCAGCAGTATGTACGATGAAGAGTCGATGCATTTACCGCATTTCTTGGATAACGCACTTAAAGCGCATTGTTTGTATCATCGTGATAAAGAATATTTAGTTGCTGGCGGTCAGGTTAAAATTGTTGATGAATTCACCGGTCGTGCTATGGAAGGGCGTCGTTGGTCTGATGGTTTACACCAAGCTGTTGAAGCTAAAGAGGGTGTGAACATTCAGCAAGAGAGTCAAACGTATGCGACAATTACGCTGCAAAATTATTTCCGCATGTATCGTAAATTATCAGGTATGACTGGTACGGCTTTAACCGAAGCTCATGAATTTAACGATATTTATAAATTATCAGTGGTTGCTATCCCAACCAATAAGCCAGTTATTCGTCGCGATTTGCCCGATTTAATTTATGGCAGTGAAGATGATAAGTTTAATGCTATAGCCGATGGTGTAGCTGAAATTCACGCCTTAGGTCAGCCAGTTTTGGTTGGTACGGCGTCAGTTGATGTTTCCGGACGCTTATCGAAATTATTTAAGCGCAAGGGTGTGAAACATAATGTCTTGAATGCTCGTCAGCATTCTAAAGAAGCTGATGTTGTTAAACGCGCGGGGCATTTAGGCGCCGTCACTGTAGCGACTAATATGGCTGGTCGTGGTACGGACATTGTACTCGGTCATGCTACCGGCAAAGAAGTCTTGAAGCATTGGCAGCGCAATGGTTTGGCGCCGAAGAAAGCCAAGGTTAATGGTGAAGACACCAATGACATGATTTTAGATAATTGGTTAAATCATTATTTAGACCCTGAAGAGGCAAAGACCTATGAGGGTATGGAAGCACAACAAAAATTAAATGCGATTAATAAGGTGCTGGTCGATTCTGGTTTCCATGCTATGCCAATGCCTGGTGATGTAATGGGCGATGGCTTAGACATGCGTCAATTAGGTGGCCTGCGCATTGTCGGTACCGAACGTCATGAAAGTCGTCGTATTGATAATCAATTACGTGGTCGTAGTGGTCGTCAGGGTGACCCAGGCGCATCACGTTTTTATCTGAGTTTAGACGACGATTTGATGAAGCGCTTTGCCCCGCCGTTTATGCGGACAGCGATGCAAAAAATGGGTTTAAGTGACGGCCAGGCTATTGAGTCAAAAATGGTGACCCGCAGCGTTGAAAAAGCCCAGAAAAAAGTTGAAGAAGTGCACTACGGTATGCGTAAGCGTTTGCTTGAAGATGATCAGGTCATGAATATTCAGCGCAAACAAATTTACGAAGAGCGCCAGCGCATTTTAGAAGGCGAAAATCTCGAAGAGTTCTTTTTAGATTTCTCAAAACAAGCGCTTGATGACATGATTCAAGAAGCTGCTGGCGATGGAACGCGCGGTATTGAGTTGGCTGACCGCATTGGCAGTGGTTTTGAAGAATTAAGTGGATTATCGAAACCGGCTGCTGATGACATTCCGGTTAAATTGGGCGGTGATGCATGCCGCGATTATTTATTAGAGCGCGTTACCGAAGCGACGAAAAAACGTCGCCAAGAATTAGGTGACGAAGTCATCGAACAAATTTTTAGATTTGTATTATTGGAAACTATTGACCACAATTGGAAAGATCATCTCTACGCCATGGACCACTTAAAACATGGCATTGGTTTAGAGTCTTACGGTCAAAAAGACCCGCGTTTGCGTTTTAAAGAAGAAGGTTTCCGCTTATTTATTGGTGCAGTTTCGCGCATTCGTCGTGATGCCTTACGTATGTTCTTTCGTATTCAGGTAGAACAAGGAAATGCTGAGCAAGGACGGCAAACGCAAGCCGGGCCTACCCCAGCACCAGCAAAATCAAATGAGCCAGTTAATCCACCGGCGGATGAATTAAATGCACCCGGTGCGCCTAAGCCGGGACCAGACGATCCGTGTCCATGTGGATCTGGATTACCGTATAAACATTGTCACGGCGATTTTAGTTAATAGTGATGGCAGGTACAACGACGCGCGTGTATCTTGTTGGTGCAGGCCCAGGTGATATTGGGTTGATCACAGTGCGTGGTTTTGAATTAATACGTAACTGCGACTGTGTCATTTATGATTATTTGGCTAATCCGGATTTATTAAAACATGCCCCAGAAGATGCTGAGCAAATATATGTGGGTAAAATCAGTGGCCAACCGCATAAAACCCAGGATGAAATTAATGGTATTTTAGTTGATGCTGCTCAGCGTCATAAGCGAATAGTTCGCCTAAAAGGTGGTGATCCATTATTATTTGGACGTGGTGGTGAAGAGGCAACCGTTTTAAATAAGGCTGACATTGAATTTGAAATTGTACCAGGTGTAACCAGTGGACTCGCAGTGCCTTGTTACGCAGGTATTCCAATTACCCACCGCGATTGCAGTTCGAGTGCAGTGTTTCTTACCGGCCGTGAAAAAGCCGGTAAAGAAGATTCGTCGCATGACTGGTCAGCGTTGGCGAGTGTTGGTACGATTGTTTGCTACATGGCAACCAGTGCATTTCCTGACATCAGTAAAAAATTAATTGATCACGGGAAAGATTCACAAACCCCGGCTGCAATAATTCAGTGGGGTACTTACGATCGTCAGCGCGTATTAATCAGTACGCTAGCCGCGCTGCCGCAAGAAATGCTGGAGCAGCAATTTGGTGCACCAAGTATAATAGTTATAGGTGAAGTCGTAAATTGTCGTCACGATATGGCGTGGTATGACCAGCGTCCATTATTTGGCAAACGCATTGTGGTTACACGCTCAGCACAACAGCAAGGGACCTTGGCGAAATTATTGCACGATGCTGGGGCTACAGTCATTGCCCATGCTAGTATGCGTATTGAAGAAAGCAGCAAATTAGCTGATTTAGATAAGGCTGTAGAAAATTTAAATGAGATGCAGTGGATTGCATTTACGTCACAAAATGCTGTTAATTATTTCTTTAATCGTTTATTGGCTCAGGGAAAAGATGCGCGTTACTTGCATAATTGTCAGATTGCTGCAGTTGGCCCCGCTACAGCGCGCGCCTTGGAAGACTACGGTATTAAGGCCGATTGTATGCCGAAGAGTTATGACGCTGAGCATTTAGCTGCGGAATTAGCCGAAGCGCAACCGGGAAATATTTTGTTACCGCAGGCACATAATGCGCGAACAGTTTTAGCAGACGCATTGCGGGAAAATGGATTTACCGTTCACACTGTTGAGACTTATCGCAGCGTCACCGAAGAAAAAAGTTTCAATGTCGATCAAGAAATTGATGCGGTAACTTTTGCAAGTTCAGTTACAGTTAAGCGATTCATTACCCAAGCTGGTGCTGAAGGATTGCAACAATTGATAAAAAATAATTGTGCCTTTATTGGTATTGGTGAGCAAACTGCGGCATCGATGAGAGAGAATAATGTGCCAGTAACGGCAATTGCTGAAAGCGCTACTTTAGAGTCGTTAGTTGATGCCTGTATCAATGTTTTGGGAAATAAGGAATAATTATGCACGATGCTTTATTGCAGCCTTTGGCGTTTACGCCTGCGTACCAATCAATTGTTTGGGGTGGTCGTCGTTTAGAGCAGTGGCGCGATGATTTACCGGAAGGACCGATTGGCGAGTCTTGGGAATTAGCTGACCAAGATCGTGGCATGAGTGTGGTCGCTAGTGGTGCATTAGCTGGAAAAACATTGCGTGACTTAGTTAAAGATCATCCGCGTGAATTAGTTGGAGAATTTTTTATTGGCGATGAATTTCCTTTATTAATTAAAATTATTGATGCCAATGACCGTTTATCAGTACAGGTACATCCCGATGATGCCTTGGCAACATCTTTTGGTGTTGCAGAACGTGGTAAAACCGAGTGTTGGTACATGCTTGGTGATGGCGGGGAATTATTTCAAGGCTGTAAAGACGGCGTTACGAAAGGTAAATTTGCTGCGGCTATTGAAAATCAAACAGTCGAAGAAACGTTAAATCATTTCGTAACCCAAGATGGTGACTTTTTCTTTATGCCAGCGCGAACGATACATGCACTCGGCCGTGGCTGTTTATTATTTGAGGTTCAGCAAAGCTGCGATTGCACGTTTCGTGTTTATGATTGGGGCCGTGTTGGACTCGACGGTAAACCGCGCGAATTACATGTCGAAGAATCGTTAAAAACAATTAATTTTGATGAGCAAACAAGTGGTCCAGTGCAAATGGACGCGATCGAAATAGAGGGTGTCGAACGCAAAGTGCTTGCTGATTGCCCGTATTTCACGGTTGAGGAATTAAAGGGCGACGCGATTAGCGGTGGTGGAAATGGTCGCTGTTCGATAGTGATGAATTTAGATGCCCCTGGTGCGTTAAAAACCGAATCAGGCTCCATTGCTATGTCTCCTATGGCTACCTACGTAGTGCCTGCGATTGCAGGGCAGTGGACAGCTAGTGGAAATGGTCTTAGAATTTTACACAGTCAACCCGTGTAAGAAAAATAATTATGCCTTTAACGCCAATTCCCGAAGTTATTCAAGCTATTAAAAATGGCGAAATGATTGTCCTCGTCGATGACGAAAATCGTGAGAATGAAGGGGACTTGGTTTGCGCAGCTGAATTTGCAACAGAAAAACATATTGCCTTCATGGCAACCAAGGGTTGTGGTTTAGTCTGTCTATCGATGGAAGGCGACATGTTAGACCGCTTAGGTCTGCCGATGATGACGCGTGATAATCGTTCGAGCTTTGGTACGGCTTTTACCTTATCAATTGAGGCAGCCGAAGGTGTTACAACAGGTATAAGTGCTGGTGATCGCATGCGCACGGTTCAAGCGGCTATTGCTGATGATGCCAAGCCTTCTGATATTGTGAGCCCCGGTCATGTCTTTCCATTGCGTGCCCGTGATGGTGGTGTCTTAGTGCGTGCTGGACATAGCGAGGCATCTGTTGATTTATGTAAACTAGCTGGCTTAAAGCCGGCTGGAGTTATTTGTGAAATTATGAAGGAAGACGGAGAAATGGCGCGTCTTCCTGACTTAGAAAAATATTGTGAAGAACATAATTTAATATTAGCAAGTATTGCCGATTTAATTGCGTATCGCGAAGAACAGGAAAGTTTGGTTGATTTAGCTGCAAGTTGCACCGTTAAAACTGCAGCTGGTGATGTTGATGTGCATGCCTTTCGTAATCAATTAAATGGCGACATTCATATTGCATTAATTATTGGTGAGCAATTAGGTCCGGATAAAGTTTGCGAGGATCCCGTTGTTGTACGCGTTCAGCAAGAAGCCGTTCTTGGTGATGTGTTACCTGATGCAGATGTCTTGGGTTCGGGTTCAGTCGGTCGCTATCTCCAGCAGATAGCTGATGCGGGTGGTGGTGTGCTGCTCTATATTCGTGACGGTCGTGGCCAGCGCTTGCTCCATCAACTCAAGAACATGGGTGCTGAATTAAAGGTGCATCCTGATGAAGTCGCCATGGATCCACGGCTCTATGGCATCGGCGCACAGATTTTACGTGATGTGGGTGTCCGTCAGATGCGCCTCTTAAGTCATGCCCAACGACCACTCAAGGCCTTAAAGGGCTATGGCATCGAAATTGTAGAACATTTGACCCCACAAGATTAGACTGGATAACCCTCAGCATGCTCAGAGAAATGTTACAAGCGAAGCTGCATCACGCGACGGTCACCGATACGCATTTGACCTACGCTGGAAGTTTGACCATCGATATGGATTTGGTCGATCGCTGTGGCATGTTGCCCTACCAAAAGATTCAAGTCGTTAACTCTAATAATGGACATAGGTTAGAGACATACATCATTCCCGGTGAGCGTGGCAGTGGTGAAATCGTAGTGAATGGTGCTGCGGCACGTTTGGCCCAGCCAGGCGATACCATCATCATCATTGCCTATGCGATTATGAGCGAAGAAGAAATCGCCAATCACAAGGCCAAAGTCTTGGTCTTGGGCGAAAATAATCAGGTGATCGAAGAGCTGTAACGCTTTTTTGCCTGATTTTGGCTGCAATTTCACATTGAGTAGATCACACTACCGCTAATCGAACATCAGTCCCGGATTGAGCTTGGGCTGGGGATAGACACTATCGTGCCCTCTTTTGGAGGTCCTATTATGGCGCGGACACGACGTGTTGGAAATAGACGTTCGCAGGCAGCTCGCGGCTCTCAAGCTAATGAAGAGAGCGCAGTAGAAGAAATTGATATCGACGATATTGAGGAAGTAGATATCGACGATGACTCGGGTGTGCAAGAAGTACAAGAAGAGCAGCCTGCAGGACGGCGTAGTGGAACTGGTCGACGCAGTCGCGTTGGCTCGTCGGTAGGTGGAGCATCCGGTCGTCGCAGTGCGCGTGTGAGCGCACGTTCAAGCACGCGGAGTAGTGCTCGCCGATCTCGTGGTGAATTAACGCCGGAAGAAATTGAGGCCAAGCGTAAAGGTCGTAAGGCTTTATTGAATTTATTTCTCGGTCTCATTCTCTTAGGTGGTGTTGGCTACGGCATTTTCTGGGGCTTGCAACCTAACCCATTACATGCGCAAGCTGAAGGTAAATTAAACTCAGCTAAACAGTCGCTCACTGACATGGAAAATGCGTTAAATGCTCTGGATCCGAAAAAGGCCCAAACGCTTTATGATCAAGCTGGCGAATTATTACGTGTAGAATTATTTGGTTACGTCAACGGTGAATTTAAAATCAACGAAGACGACCCTCGATTGGCAAGTCCAGTGCACGCCAAGCGTGCGCATTCATTATTAGAAAAATTTGATGAGCAATTTGCAAAGATCGATCGTGTTGAGAAGCGAGTTAAGGCTGAAGATAATCTCAAGATGATTATGAATAAATTAAACAACATGAAGGATCTTAAAACCGATGAGGAGTTAGATCATTTAGAGCGTTTAATTAAGGGGTATCGTGAGAATCCACTTGATCCTGAATTGGGTGATTCGAGTCCAATTGCTCAAGAAGAATATTCAACGTTGATAGCTCGTTTAACCGGTAAAGAGCAGGATGTCATTCAGGAGCGTAAACATCGCATTGAAGAGCGTACGGTTGCTATTCAAAATAAAGTAAACAGTAAGGTGAGTAATTTACTCGGCCAAGAACGTTTCCAGGCTGCATTGGATCATATTGAAGAGCAGAGTAAGAAGTGGCCTGAAGCCCAACTCGATGCTGAACGTGATCGTGTGAATACGACTGCCAAAGAAAAATGGGACGTAGCTAAAAAGAATGCGGCGAGTAAATACGCTGATGGTATTAGCTCAACCAATAACTTCGAAGGCCGTAAAAAAGCATTGAAAGCTGCTATCGATGGCATGGCCAATGTTGTTGATAAATACGGTATCGACGACTATGTGCGCGAGGCTAAGGAGCTCAAAACGAAATACGAGCGCGCTTTACGAAACTTAGAGAAATAAAACAAAAAACCTGGTCATTTGACCAGGTTTTTTATTCATAGTTAACTTGTATAAGTCTTAGCTTTGGTCTTAGTCTTAGCCTCCGAGATCGTAACTAAGACTAAGAATTGCGACGGCAATGGACCAAGACCAATACTCATGCTAGTTAGCCATTTTTGATTGTTTTATCCTTCAATTGTCCACACGCGGCATCGATGTCTGCACCACGCTGACCACGCACGGTAAAATTCGCACCCAATTCATGTAACTGCTCAGCAAAGCGATCAATATCTTCTTGCTCAGGTCGTTTATGTGGTGTGTCGAAAACTGGATTAAACGGAATGAGATTAATATGTGCTTTATAGCGCTTAGCTAAATTGCTGAGCAATGCGGCTTGCATCTCTGACATATTATCGTCTTTTAATAAAACATATTCGAGTGTAATGCGTCGATTGACCTGCTGGCTGTATTCATCCATGGCCTGCATCAGTTTTTCGATCGGCCATTTTTTGTTTAGAGGGACAACACGAGAGCGTGTTTCATCATCGGGTGCATGCAAAGAAAGCGCTAAGGTGACCTGCGGTTCATCCTTAGCCATTTGTTTAATTTTTTCGGCAACACCAGAGGTGCTGACGGTAAAACGTCGACGACCGAGACCGAGTCCGCGTTCATCGGCTAAAATTGAAATGCTTTTTAAAACATTGTCGTAATTAAATAAGGGCTCACCACTACCCATATATACGATATTGGTGACGGGGCGCTGTTGGTGATGAAATAATACTTGGTAGATGATTTCACCGGCTGTAAGGTCACGAGTAACCCCGTCTTTCCCAGAGGCGCAGAAGGTGCAACCAACTGGACAACCAACCTGCGATGATACGCAAATGGTGTGGCGTTTGGCCGTCGGAATAGATACGCATTCGGCTAAGCTGCCATCATGAAAACGCAGTAAGCTTTTCACCGTGCCATCATTGCTGGTTTGACGTTTGATTTCTTCGATTGGACAAAGTTGGTAGTCAGCGTCGAGTTTCTCGGCTAAATCTTTAGGTAGGCCTTTGACCTCGGTGAAACGTGTTGCGCCTTGACGATGAATGGCATCAAAGATCTGTTGACCGCGGAATCCAGGCAGCTGCATGCTACTGACCCATTCGCGCCATTCGTCCTGTGTCCAGCCATAAAAATCCATGGCCGCATCCTGTATTCGCTATGCTTAAGACAAGCGAAGGGGCGAGGTGCGGGGTGGACACTGGCTTTGGGTCTTTAGCCTCTGCCACCCAAATATGGCGATCGGTAGCTTAGTAGCAGTTCCTGAATTACAGAGTGAAGGCCCAGCGCGTCTGCTCAGCCAGACCCAGGGTTTTTTGGAAATCCAATTCCTTTCAACGGGTGCCAACATGACGCAGGAAGCGCGTCAAGTGGTGCGCTATTGCTTGTTGCCAGGGACCTTGGTCGAGTTTTTGCGTGATGGCGAGCCCTGTCATGCAGCGATCGGCAATGAAAAACCAAAAAATAATGCCAGTACTGGCCGTTTTGATTATCAGATCCGACTTAAAGACGGTAGTGAATCAGTGCTTGATGAGGGTGAGATCCAGAAAGTCATGGATCCTGTAAACCCGCCGCATCAATTAAAAACAGTTCATTTCCACGATGTTATTCAACGTTTTGCCAAAGCAGGTACACCAAAACCACCGGATCCATGGGGTCCGCTGACCTTTAGTGCGCGTGAGCAAATGCTGAGCTACCGCGACAGCCTGTGGCCAGTCAGTGCTGGTGTCATTGGTTTACTTGGTGCACGTGTCCAAGCTCTGCCGCATCAAATGCAAGTAGCGCGACAGGCATTAAATGATCGTCAGGTTCGCTTCTTATTGGCGGATGAGGTGGGTCTCGGTAAAACCATTGAAGCCGGATTAATTATGCAGTCGCTCTTGGCCATTCGTCCAAGCATGCGCGTGTTAATAATTGTACCTGGTGCTTTAGTCAGTCAGTGGTTTTTGGAAATGTTTGTCAAATTCGGTGGTCGCAGTTTTATGATGTTTGACACCGAACGTTTGTCTGCGTATTCGGGTAATCCATGGGCGGATGAACAATTTGTTATTGCATCAAGTCATTGTATCGAAGCGCTCAAAGGAGTGCAGGCAGTAAAATTTGCTCAATCAAAGTGGGACATGATTATTGTTGACGAGTGTCACCGTATGCAGCCGGGCGGTCCACTGTATAAACGGGTGAGTATTTTAAGTAAACACACGCCGCATGTTTTATTATTATCGGCAACCCCAGCTCGTCATCATGCTGATGCTTATTTGGCTTTATTACATTTATTGCAGCCAGATGTGTATCGCTTGGAGGACATGACTTCTTTTGAAGCTAAATGGAAGGCCTTGGATCACATCACTGAATTGGTCGATGCTACTGAGAAAACTGACAAGCTTGATAAGGCTTTGCGAAAACGCTGGGATGACTTGCTGAAAAAAGACGAAATTTGTCAACAGCATCTTGGTGAATGGAATTCTGGTGATGATGCAGGAAAGCAGCGTTTAATTTCTTACGTAAAAGAACATTATTGTTTAGATCATCGCGTCATTTCTCATCGTCGTAAAGTCTTGGCTAAATTAGCCGATGAAAGTGGTTCTGGTGCCTTGCATTTAGCCCAGCGTAGTGTTGAGCATGTACCGTATAAAGAAGGTAAAGCCGAGGCAGAAATGCGTGCAGCACTGCGCGAATACCAAGTTGCCTTGATTAAGCATTTCCGTGCAGGTAAAGAAATTCCACCGCGATTAATTCATTGGTTATTACAATTAGAATTGGCGATGTGGGCGCATCCAGTACACATGGATCGCTTATTGGCCATGCGCGAAGCCGTGCTCGAAGCGCCAGGTGAATATGAAGAATACCAATTACGCGCAATTAAAGGTGAAACCTTAGCGCAGATCTTGCGCCCTGATTTGTCTGAGTCGGAAGGCATGCAGCAAATCGCTATCAGTGCGAGTTGTAATTGTGATCCCGAAGAGGAAGAGGCGCTGCTTGATAATTTACGTCAATTGGTGCAAAAATGGAATAAATCGAAACAGGCAAAAATCAAAGCGTTGATTCAAAAAATAAAAGATTTCTGGGATATGTTCCCAGATGAAAAACTGCTTATTTTTGCTGGTCATGCCTTGGCGGTTCAAGAAATTGGTGAAGCATTAACTGATGAGTTTGGTAGTGCCAAGGTCTGTAGTTTTGGTGCGCATCAAGAGCAGTTGGAGCGCGAAGAAATTGCGCGTAAATTCCAAAAAGATAATCGATTATCAATTATGGTCAGCGACCCGCTTGGCGGTGAGGGTCGTAACTTCCAGTTCGTTTCTGCGGTCGTGCATTATGATATGCCATGGAATATTGCGGCAGTCGAGCAGCGCATTGGTCGTGTTGATCGTCTTGGTCGCGATGGTGAAGTGCCAAGTTGGATACTGTATCCAAAGGATGAAGATAGCCTCTTACACGCTTGGGCGAAATTATTAGCCGAAGGTGTTGGCGTTTTCGAAACGCCTGCTTCTGGTTTAGAATTTATTAGTGATGGCATTGAGTGCGACGCTTTAGTGCAAGCCATGGATAAGGGCCCATCGAGTTTATTGGAAACCATTCCAGGGATTAAAGAAAAAGTTGATGCTGAGCGCGCTGCTAGTGAAGCGAGCAGTGAAGCTTTATATGATGGTCATAATCAAATTGACTTTGCTGCGGTAGCTGCCTTAGCAGAACAAGTTGAAAAAGTGAATGCACCGGTGCGCGCTATTTGCCAATGGGTGCGCGG
>JANQLF010000033.1 GCA_028280785.1 Planctomycetota bacterium | reverse complement strand
AAACTTTCGACGACAACTGATAAGCTTTCGAGAGGTCCAGCTAAGAAATTATTTAATGGTCCGTTATTGGGGTTATATATTTTTTTCCACAATAAGTAGACGGCGACACCAGATGTGAAGCTCGGTAAGTAAAATACTGTTCGATAAACAGTGGATCCAACTGTTGTACCACCGATGTACATCATGCCTAAGAAACTGGCGATAACGACCATAATCGCTGTTTGGAACATACCGGCGAGCATCAAGATGGTTGTACTTATCAGAAGGAGGCCAGAAATGACACAGGAGATTAGAAAAATGCGTTTGCCATCACCAATACTCGTGCCTTTTAATGATGCGCTTAACAATAACGCGGCCACTAAACTGCCGGCCATACCAAATGGTATGCCGATCATCATAATTAAGGTGTTGATCAAAAATTCGGTAAAGTTTTTCTCTTGGAACAGCAGGGCGAAATTACTAAAGCCGATAAATTCGACGCTATCGGATTTATACATGTTGTGTTGCTTCAAATCCCAGTTGGTAAATGCCATGATTAAGCTGAATATCAGTGGAAATAAGGTGAAGACTAGGAAACCCGCTATATTGGGCGATAAGTAAAACATCGCCGTACCAATGCGTTTGAGTTCTTTTTTATCAAGAGCCATGCTTACTCCAACATGCCTTTGGCTTCATAGTAGCCAAGGTAAAATCTATTTTTTATAAGTGCTCTTGGAATTTTCTTGCCAGCAGCTTTCAAGGCATCAATCGTTTCTTGGTCTTTTTTAAGTTTCTTATACAACGGATTTAAACCAGCATTTTCTATCAGGTTTTGTTGAATACGTTTGGAAATTTGTTCATAGGCAATTTGAGCCGCTTCTTCAGGGGAGTATTTACTCGGTACGGCCATGACACTTTCGGAAGCATTACCGAATTCTGTTTTTACATAAGATGCTGATATAAATGGGCTGTGCGTCATTAAAATGCCATATTCTTTAAGCGCATTGCTATAAGCCTCGTGAATGCCTTTCTCATTAGGGTATTTCGCCGGGTTCTTGTATTCTTCTAATTCGGTAAATTCAGGTGTTGGTGGAATAGCGTCTGCGCTATCGACGATTGTGAGGTTGTATGATTTACTGGCTAGAAATTTAAAAAAGTAGGCAGCTAGTTTTTTGCGCCTTTGATCATAGCCGGAATACATTACAGCAGCGCGGCTACCTGCAGTTGTATTTTGATAACCATCATGCGGCGGCGGTAAAATTGCCACTTTCATTTCAGAAAACCACGGGCGACCAGGTTTGGATTCTTGACTTTCTGCTTGTGGATCGGGTTTCCATTGACGAAATTGTGTCAAAGCCCAGCGTCCTGATAAATGCATGGCGAAATTGCCTGAGCGAAATAATGCAGGCCCAGAGCCGCCGTGTGTGGCTTCGGAGCTATCAATAGAAGCACGGTCAGCGCTGCTCGGTAATATATGAAGGTCGTAAGTCCATTTATGTTTCAGAGCTAATGTTTTTTCGAATGCAGGATGATTAGCCATACTGTCTGTAAGGGTTTCATTCATATAATCGATGCCCCAATTACGCATCATCGTTTGTTCTTCGATGTGACTGGCTAAGAAATAACGATTGTGACGCATTTCCGGGAATTTCTTTTTAGCGTTTTCGCGAAGACGCAATGCGGTGCGTTCGAAATCTGCAAAAGTCCAAGAGTCTTTGGGTAATTGAATATTAAATTCTTCCAAAGTTTTAAGGTTCACCCAATACATGTTGGCATAGACATTGCAGGGGAACATATACTGATGGCCGTCAACTTGTAGAGCAGGTGCAACCGAAGCGTAGGTTTTATCAACGCCAAAGCCCATTTCTTTAGCAAGGTCTGTCAGGTCATGAATGATATTCATTTGTCTGAAATACTGCATGTCACCGGATGCAGTAGCGATATCCATGATATCACCGCCAACACCTGATACTGATTGAATGATTTTTTTAGACTTATTGTTATTGGCAGAATCGACGCGTAGTTCGTAATGATCCTCTTTCGGTATATTGTCTTTCATCCATTCATGAAAGGCATCGACTTGACTGCTGCGAACCGGATTCGGGTCGGTTACCCAATAGAGGACTGGTTTATCAGTGCTTTGGCCTGGTTTGGCGAGCCATGTGCCAAACGAGGACAGCAATAAAACAAAAAAGGAACCTAAAAATATATATTTCATACGGTTTCTAGTTCTTTGCTAGGTTGTAAGAGAAAGACACGTACTTCATCCTTATTAAGTATCAATTGAGAATCAGTGAGGATGCTACCGTCGAGTTGGTGAATCGCAGTATTCGCTTCAACATTCAATTCCACGCTTCGTGATTCACCGTTATTCATAATGATGCACACTTCACCGTGTGGATGCTTGAGGCGGCGTAGACGAATGTCCTGGCTCAGATAGGGGATGTGAATTGGTCGTATTAACGATGCGCTTAGCAAGTGCTGGAATATATGTCGATGAGCATCGGTGCTATTGATGAAGTAATCTTGAAAGAAAATGGTTCCAAGTCGAAGGGCGGACCCACCATGTTGATGTGATTTTTTGATGACTGCGACATTGTCATCATCCCATCGGGCAATGCAGCTCTCATTCTCATCAAAACAGATTTGCATTAAATTCGTTTTAAAGAATTCTCCGTGGAGTTCGCATTGTGCCTGACTACCACCGTAAATTTCACCGACGCTAGCGCCGAATAATTGGTCCAATTCAGTATGACGATGGCGCGCTAGACGGCCGTTGGCTAATTTCCAGGCGAACATGCCATCGGCAATCAGATGTCCACCTTGATCGACATAACGCTGCAGGGCCTGTAAGCATTCGTCAGTGAGTGCCGTGCATCCAGGTGCAATTAAAGTTCCGAGCTCATGAGCGTCGAGTTCGGTAATTTCGCGTTCATGTATAAAGCGAACTTCAAATCCAAGGTCTTGTGCAATACAATAGGCGCCACAAACAGCATCACTCGCCATTTGTTTATTACGTGGATTATCACGGTCTTCGCCTTCACCTTCTACAAAGCCGAGGTTCCAGCTATTGCTCGAAACCAAAATGCCAATTTCGCCAGCATGCGGAGAAGTTTGATCGAGTAGTGCTTGCGCAGCAGATAATTCTTCGGCGGTTTTAATAATGGATTGTAAGCGCTTGCTTGCTTTACCATTATCTTGAACAAGACCCCATTCGCCTGCTTCAAAGCCGTCGTCCCGATTATTATAGCACCAAAATAAAATAGCTTCTGCGCCACTGGCGGTACTTTCCCATATCCATTGACGTAATTCAGCTGGTTTCGGCCCACTTGGTTCAAAGGCAGAAAATACGGTTGGGCCACCCTGCAGTTCGGTTACCCAAAAGCGTTTGTTGGGGTCTTTGCTTGCACTACGCATCATATCAGCAAATAAGGCAACTGATTGTTGAATACGATCTTTTGGGAAGCGTACAGAATGCCAAGGAGGATGAACGGAGCTACCGATAAAATCACATATTTGTGATTGTTGCCAAATATCCTGACCACTTTCACTCATGCATTGTGAAATGCGATGCGGATTAATGTGAACAGGGTGCACGGAGTCAAATGTTCGAGTTTGTTTTGCGATAGCTTCTAATTTTTCACTGAGATATAAGCAGGTAAATTCCAACCAATCAATATCTTCTGTGTAGGACATGAACTCAAGTTGGCTACTGCTTGCATCTTGAATATTCAATATTTGTTCAAAGTTTTCAAACTGTTGAAAATAGTCTTTATTTAATACTTCAATGTCATTGTTATATTTTTCTTTAAGAAAATTTCTGAACGACTGCACGGCGCGTTCGTTATTGGTATCAAGCACGCGGCTGGGCTCATTCCATAAAATCCAGGAGTCTAATGCGGGATGTTTAGCGTAACGGGTTACCACATTTTTAATATAATGCATACCGGCTTGCCAAAAATCGGGATCATCTAAATCACCAATATCTTGCATGCCACGTGTGCTGCGCATCCAACCAGGTGGGGATACAGACATGAGCGTGCCGACAATCTGCAAACCGTGTTCTTCTGCCGCATCGAAGACATGATCGAATTGATCAAAGGTCCATTGGCCTTGTCGCGGTTCAATTAAATCCCAGCTCAGAAATAATCTTATCAACGAGAAGCCTTGTTGAGACATATCACCAACCCAACGGCGGATTTGATCGCCATTGTCATTGCGGTTGATAAAGAGCTGAGAACCTAAACGAATTTTAGACATTCACTTATCCAAATGGCCATTATTGATGATTGTGACACTACAATAGGTATATTATTGGTCAAGAATAATGGACAATATACCACTATATTGTCTAAAATTGTCACAAATATGGCTTTTCATCATTGAAATTGTAGATACTTTGTCTACAAGCATACAAATTGTATGAAAATAGACATTCTGTCTGTGTTTGCGAGGATACTTCAATGAATACAGCTCAACCGCGAACCTATATGAGCAAAGCTGTGAGGCTTAGTGAGCAAATCCGCCAGGAAATCCAGGACGGTAAATATCCAATAGGCTCATTGATGCCCACAGAAATGAAATTGGTGAAATCGTATGTGGTTTCACGCGTGACGATTCGCCGTGCATTAAGCATGCTGATTGATGAAGGCATCTTATTAAAAATGCCGCATCGTGGTGTCATGGTTCAGGGTCTTCATGCTGCGGGACGCGGAGAGCGAGTGGCCAGTACCTTGGGTAATCAAATGGCCATTGCGGCGCTGCTCTCAAGTCAACCAGACGAGGGTTTAGCACGCATTCAAGAAGGCATCGAATCATTTGCACGTGATAATGGCATGTCCTTTCAATTATTATCGAGCGACAGCATTAGTGATGATAGTGGTGATGTATTTGCTGCGCTCGAACACGTTGAAGAGCTTGGTATTGATGGGGTGATTATTTTACCGTATCCTGGTGATCCCCAACTCGATACCTTACGCAAATTGCAGGAAGAAAAGTTTCCGGTTGTTTGTGTAGAGAAACGTACGCGTGATATTCAATTGCCAGCAGTAGAACCAGATAATAAAACCGGTATGTATCGAGCTGCACAATTATTAACATCCAAATATCGACGGCCGGTATTTTATATAGGTATGAATAGCGACCATAAAAACGATACCGATCGCTATGACGGTTATATTCGTGCTATGAATGATTTTGGTTATGAGAAAGATATTCAATCACATACCTATTTGCATGAAATGAGCTCGAGTGACCCGGCATACTGGAAAACCGAACGACCGTGGCAACAAGGGTTTGAAGTAGCGCAGCGCTTATTTAACGAGCAGAATGGCCCGTATAGCATCGTTTGTTTAAATGATTACATGGCCTGGGGTGTGTATCGCGCTGCTGAAGAGCGAGGACTCGAAATTGGGGATGATGTTCAGATTATTGGCTTTGATGATTTGGAAATTTCCTCGCTATTGTCACCCCCGTTGACCACAGTGCGTCAAAATCTAGAAGAAAAAGGATATCAAGCAGCACGTATATTACGGCAGTGCATTGTCGGTGATTTGCGTGTGCCAATTCAGATAACCTTGCCGGTTGAAATTGTAGAACGCGCTTCGGCTTAATTTTTTAATTAGGAATATTCATGTCGTCATTATTGGAAGGTGCTCAATGGATTTGGGCAGATGCACCAGAAAAAAACGCATACGTAGCTTTTGTTAAAGAATTTGATGGTGGTGACCTCACTGGGTCGCTGCAAATCTTTGCCGATACCTATTATAAAATCTATATAAATGGGTTATTTGTGAATGCGGGCCCTGCTCCGTTTCGCAAGCCAGTTATTATGGTCGATGAATATGATATCGGGGAGTATCTGAATAAAGGCAAAAATACTATTTGTGTGTTATGTCATTTTGTCGGTAAAACGATTAAATGGAATAAGATGGATGCACCCTGTTTAGGTGCGGCAATTCAGGTAGGTGGGCAGAGCATTGTAACTGATACGAGTTGGGATGCCTATCCAATAGGTGCATGGGCTGAGGAGACGCCGGATATTACCTGGGCTCTTGGTGGCATTGAATTGTTTGATTGTAATCACCCAGATGTCGAAGTGCTACGGCATTTTGCCAGTGAAGATTATGGTAATACTGATCAAGCGTTAACGATTGAGCCACAGTCAGTTAACATTGTCGAACAAAATATAACTGATGTAAGACCACGTATGGTGCCTAACCTTTATTGGCAAAAGATAAGCTGTCGTGCTGAACCACAGATCATGCGAACGAGTCGAGAGATTTTTAATTTAAATGATCACGCCAGTAGATCCTTATTCGAGCATCGTTTGCCGATTTGGGATGCTGATGCGGTGCACATGTTTCAGGATGACGGCGTTCATTTAAACCGATGGATCGGCGAGCGAGGTTTTGGTCTGCAATACGACTTTAGGCGTATTGTTGCCGGTGAATTTATTATGGAAGTCGAATCAGATTCGCATGCGACAATGAGTATAGGTTTTACCGAGCGCGTCATGGATAATATGCCAGAGATTTCGCGTTCAGGCAGTAAGTTCTACATGCGGGTTACATTACGCCCGGGCATCAATAAATTCCGCATGTATAAGTTTAATGGTTTTCGTTATCTCTATGTAACTTGTAAAGACTTTGAAGGAGATTTACATATTAAACCACCGCGGTGCTACGAATGCTATGGAGACTTGCCATATAAAGATTCATTTTTCTCGAATGACCGCTTTGCTAATGCGCTTTATGATATTTCTCGTCGTAGCATTGTATTAAATACGCAGGCTCAAAGTTATGATTGTAATTCGCGTGAGCAGGGGTGCTACTGGGGTGATTCTTTATTTATTTTAGATATCGCTGGCCATATGAGTGGTGATTTCTCGCATTTAAAGCATTTGTGTTATGCGATGAAAGATGAATATCAGGCAGTTGGTGAAATTGGTTCCAGTTTATTTGGGCTGGGTACGGTGCTCTTCGATTACAGTTTGGTGCCAATGGAGGTAATGCGTCGCTATTACCATTATACTGGTGATATAGAAACGATTAAACATGTCATCGACACAGCTGAGACTATCGTTAATGATTTCCGTGTCTTAAAAGAAGATAATGGTTTAATTGCGTTGTCGAATTGGACTGAATCTGACAATGCAACTATTCGTGACGGTTTATTGTTTTTGGATCATGCAGGGCTTGGTTGGCACCCCCGTGATAGTGTAGGTATCGATCGCGATGATTTTAATGCGGGTATCCAATTATTTTACATCCAAGCATTACGTGCACTGGATGAATTGCATCAAGCACTCGGAGTAGAGCGGTGTTTTGAACAAGAAATTCAAGACATGCGTAGCCTAGTTTATCAGACTTTTTATGATAAAGAGAGGGGTTTGCTGATCGATGCTGTGCATGAGGGAAAAACAGAGCGTCATTATTCTCAGATAGTCAACGCACTTGCTATCAGCACCGAAGTTTTAGTCGAAGATGAGGCAGACGTCGCCCTGTCGCTTATATGCGATGTAGAGCATCAGACCTGGGTAGCTCATGGAACACCTTATGGATATTTTTTCGTCATTGATGCGCTAAAGAAATGTAATCGTGTTGACAATATTTTACCATTATTGAAGCATCTCTTTACACCGATGCTTGATCGTGGTGCCACGTGTACCTGGGAAACGTTTGGTGGTGAGGTTCATGATAGCTTCAACCATGCCTGGTCTGCTAATCTGTCCTACGCTCTTCAAAAATTAATTTTGGGATTGGACATGCAGGGTAATGCATATGCAACGCCGAGTTTGGAGCCTCAGATTGATCTTTTTGATCATTGTCATGCCAGTGTTTGTGTGCCGCAGGGTTGTTTGCAGGTGCAGTGGCAGCGAGTAAATGCACATCACGTCCATCTTGAAATAAATGCCGATTTTGAAGGTGATATTATTATCAAACTAGGCGATCAAGAACATGTATTTAAACAACAATTCAGTATCGACTTAGAAAAGGCTTTTGCTAAATGAGCGAACATATCTTTATTGATCAAGTTTTGACCGGATTTGATTTATTGGAAGAGGACTATGGCGTCGCAGAATTTTTGAAAAAACGCCAATCTATCATTAAGGATTCTGCATTAAGCTATATTTTAGAATTTATGGAAGTCAGCGTCGATACCTATGAAAACCTACCGATGCACCGAAGGGGTAAGCTAGACCCGAGCTTGCGGAACATTCTTATTTGGCGTGATCCGCGTGAACCATACTCATTAACGTATTGGACATTGGCCGAATTTAAGCGTTTGATTGATCTGCTTCATGCCGGCGGTGTCGAGCGCGTAATGGTTCGAACTTTTTTGACTTATGAAGGCCGTACCGGTCACGGACGTTTTTTACGCCAAGAGAATAATCCGCATGTGCAAGCATTTGAGTGGCGTCGTGCCGATGAATTTTGTCGTCGTCATCCCGAATTGCGTGATAATACACATTTACTTAATTGGCATCAAGAAATGCGTGTAGACCCACTGTATCGCATTGAACAGGGTATGACGGTGGGCAATTGGTATAAGCGGCAGTTATTTGATTTCTTTGTAGATCTAGGTGTTGATGCTGTGCGCTTTGGCGATGGCTCGTTTGGTGGTGAGCTACAGCATGCGATGGAAGACTCTCAGAAGGAATTTACAGCAATTCATACTGATTTACTAACTGAATGCCGGCAGCGTGATATTAAAATGTTAACATCCCTTGGGCCTTATTGGACTTGGGATGCATGGCATAACACCTTGGGAATAAATTATAAAGACTTACCACATGTTGCGGATTGGGTCTTAACGCAGCCAGCTGAAGGCTGGACTGATAAATATGGGATGAACCATGTTCATACTGGTGAGTATTTCAATGCAGGTTGTGGCAATATTCATGCTCTTATTAACAATGCATTAATTCCAGAAACTAAATTCATTCGCGGATTAGAATCAGGCGATGTTATCGAAAATTGGCATCCACAAGAAGCAACGCCTATTCGCCAAAGTCTTGATGCATTCTCATTATGCACACGCGTAGGCGAGTCCTATCATCCAGTTTATCATGGTGTTTATCATTTTTGGTCTGATGAACTAGATACCAGTTATTATCAGCACCAGGCTGGGATGCAGCGTTATATGTTGGACCACCCGATTAAACATATGTTTGGTCCGGAATTATTAGTAACCAGCGGACAACGTCCTAGCGATTATATTCTGGGTGATTTTTTCGAGTCATGTGGCTATGGTATGCGATGTTCGGTGAACAGCGAGAATGTCGTCATGGAAGATGATCGCTGCTATGTTTTATTTTTGCCACGTATTCCCGATCATCAGGCTGTTTTAGATGAAGAGGCAATGACTGAGCAGGAACGAGTCACCTATTCGTTATTACTGGATTCTTCTGCAAATATGATTGTCTTTGGTGGCGCACGTGATCAGCAATTCCTTGATGCCTTTGGTCTAAAAATAATTGAAGATTCGTTTGAGCCAGTGTCATGGTTATGCGGTGACATTGGCGGTGAATGGTATGACCATGCCGCGGTTAGTGAAGCAGAGCATATGGCAGGGAAGCCTGAGAAGTATAAACGAAAAGACTACATACTGTTTGAATCAAATGATGCTCAAGTGTTAGCAGAGGCGAGTGATGCTCAGGGTAACAAGCGTCCATTGGTTACGAGACGTTTTAATAAAAATGGTGGGCAACGAATTTATGTTGGTGGCATACCGGAAACGGCTACTCGATTTATAGCTGAGGAGATCATTGCTAAGGCATGTAACTTACCGTATCGGGTCAAATGCGCACATAATACAACAAGTTTCATGTGGGATGACCAATCTGGTGAAACCAACTTGTGTATTATGCGTTATGGGGCCTGGCATGAAGCGGAATCGATAGTGGAGTTATCTGATCTGCGACAGTATCAGTTATCAGCTGCTTATGGAGTAAAACGTCACGCAGGAAAATTGCACATGGACCCGCAATCGTGGGTTTTGATGCAGAAGCGAAAGCGAGTGACCGAATAAACAGCATCATTGACGTATGCGTTTTAAGCTGAACTCAGCTTGCATATAGCTATGATAGATGTGATGATGGACTCTTAGTATTATGCCAGATCAAGAACCAGGTGAAGATAAAACAGTCGAGCATAACAAACCGGTATTATTACAGACTTTGCCAGAGAGCGCTTTCCCAACTGATGTCAATGCATTGGAAGACACTGTTGATACGCATAAGCAAGAAGATCTCATGGCAACAACAGATGGCGCCAAAGGTGAGGCGCGCGTTCAATTGCCATTGTTTGATAATCAAGATATCTACTCGAAAATACCCGAGCTGAGTTTATCCGGACGAAGCGGCGGCCGTCGCTATGCCATAGGTGAATTACTCGGAGAGGGTGGCTATGGCTGTGTATTTGATTTGCGTGATAATAATTTTGAACGCAATGTTGCAGTAAAAATGTTGAGTGGTGATCATGCCGAGAATGTAAAAATATTGCGAAACTTCACACATGAAGCTTTGATTTCTGCGCAACTTGATCATCCCAATATCCTGCCGGTTTATGATATGGATGTCAGTGAAGATGGATCGCTGTTCTACACTATGAAAAAGGTAGAGGGCTATTCATTAATAGAAGCCTTGGAAAATGAAATTCCTGAAGGGGTTGATAATCAAATAAAGTCGATGGACGACATCGTACGTATTTTTATTAAAGTTGCCGAGGCTATGTCCTATGCACATTCTAAAGGCATCGTCCACCAAGATATTAAACCAAGCAATATTATGCTTGGTGATTTTGGTGAAGTGAGTGTTGTAGACTGGGGATCAGCGGTTGATACCAAAGTTGAAGAATCCGATCGTGGGCGATTGGTTGGTACACCTATGTATATGTCGCCCGAACAATCACGGCGTGAGGGCGCAGATGAACGGAGCGACATTTATTGTTTAGGATCTAGTTTATTCCATGCATTAACTGGACACTTTGCAATGTGGCATGAATCGCAACGTGTTTTTTGGCAATATAAAAAAGAGGGTATTATCGACCCACTAACCCCAGAAGATGAACAAAATGTCCCTAAGCCGCTGGTTGCGATTTGTTTTAAATGTTTAGACCCTGAACCGGAAGAACGCTATCAAACAGTTGAAGAATTAGCTGATGATTTAAAAAATTATCAAGCTGGTTTATCCGTTGGTGTTTATCATTATTCTTTTCTTGAGTTCTTTAAGCAATGGTCAAAACAGCATCAGGAAGCGTTGTATGGTGGCATTGTCATTTTATTACTGCTTATGGCAGGCTTTGTGTTTGTGTATATTGAACATCTCAAAGAATTATCCGGTTGGGGAGAGCCACTTTTGGTCGAGACCTTTGAGAATGATCAAGATTGGCGAGAGGATTGGAACATTTATCGAGGTACATTTGCTGTTGAGAATGGGCAGCTAGTTACCAAGGACGGACCTGCATTTTTCGCATTTTATGATAAACGCATTTATGGTAGTGTGGCAATCGAGTTTGACGGTGAAATGTTGAAGGGTTCACCACCGTGTGATTTATCTGTTGCCTATATAAGTAATTTCATGGAAGTAGAACAAGGGGGTTATGCTCTAGAGGATTTACACCTTTTGCAGAATGGTGGTTATCATAACTCTTGTTCGATGATTTTGGGTCCCGAGGGACGATTGGATTATGAGAATATTCAATTGGAAAATGAACGTGTGTATAAAGTGAGGGCCGAAATAGATGGCAACCATATGCGCTTATTTTTAGATGGCGATCTAGTATGTTCGACGACGTCTGCTTTTCCGCGTACTTCAGGTTATATTGGTATATACGGCTACTTTCATTCGAAAGCATTTGATAATGTGAAAATTTATACCAAAAAAGTTGCGGAAAAAGTGACTATCATGGAAACTGCGGATGTTTTTTATACCAATGAGCTCTACCAAAATGCAATTGATCAATATACACTGATTAATGAAAGTCATAAAGGTACCCCGTTGGCGGAAGAGGCGCAATATAAAAAAGGTCTTTGTTACTATAAATTAGAAAAGTATGAGCAGGCTGTAACAGTATGGGGTCACTTGAAAACAGATGTCTATCGAAATCAAGTACAAGGCCATCAATGGGATTTACTTGAGCAAGAAGATAAATATTTGGACATCATTCAGGGAATGGAGTCGCTATACAAATCTTCATCAGACGCACAGCGCAGCCGCATTCAGACCAAGTGGGTGCGATTCGTCAATAGGCAATTGGAGAAAAATATCATAGATCAGTTGCCAAAATATATAGATTTCTGGGAAACAAATTTTCCGAATGATCCTGTTAGTTCTTTCGAGGTAACACGTGCGCTGCAAACTGTTGGTGATTATGAGCGCATTAAACAATTTCTCAGCGATTATCCCGTGTGCATGGTGGAATATTACCGTTCAAAGGGACAATTTGACACTATCGTTGATAAATTCCCGAATATGCGTCATCAACGACTTGGTGTTTTAGTCCGTCAACGTGAATTTGAAAAAGCGTTGAATGAATATCAGGACATGAAATCTTCCTGTGGTGATATTTATATTTTGTTAGGTAAATATGATGAAGCAGTGGCCAAATATGGTGAGCATAGGCCTATACGTGCCAAGGTGATGCTCTTGCGTGGTGAATATGATAAAGTTATTAAAGAATTTCCGGAGGTGGGATGGGGTGAATTAACCGCATATATGTTGAGTGGGCGCTATCAAGAATTTCATGCACGTGCTCCTGATAAAGCATCGGCCCTTGAGCTTTATCAAGTACAAATGTGCGAGGCGTTACAATTATTTATCGACAATAAACATGCGGCGGCCTTTGAACGGATGAATGATGTGCAACGCGGAGTCGTTAATTTTCATCCGTCATGGTCACCGCAACTATTCGCTCAATTTTTTCAAGCTGCGGCGTTACAATCATTGTCGGGTAATAAAACGGTATTCCAAGAAGTGCTGAAAAACTATGAAGATAAATCTTACACTATTCGTGCGCGCTTGGGGCCAGTTTTACAATTATTAAATAATTCAATTACCAAGGAGTCGTTCATGCAACAGCCAGATCAGTTGTATGCTGATTCGTATTTTCTGTTTTATTCCGCATTACGTGAGGATCTCGCTGGCAACCGGAATCAGGCAAGGCAGTTCTATAGGGCGTATCTAGGCTTACCTACTCATGAGCGTGATATGGACATCTGCAAAGAAAGATTTGCTCAGTGGCGCCTGCAGAAGTAGCATAACTATATATAATATATATACTTACAAATAAATCCTTGCATCGTGTGCTTATAATTGTAAACGTTTACGGAAACGATGACAAATATCAAAGATATAGCCAGGGAAGCACAGGTCTCGATAGCCACGGTCTCACGAGTCTTTAACAACAGTCGTGATGTCAGTGCGGCGACGAGTGACAAGGTACTGTCGATTGCCAAGCGTTTGAATTATCAGCCCAGTCGTGCAGCACGTAATTTACGCCGCAGTGGACGTGGTGAGCGTGAGTTGAATTACACTATTGCGCTGGCCTTGAGTAGTGCGCAGTCCTTGGCAGCGCATCCATTTATTGCAGAGCTTATGGCCGGCGTTGAACGTGAACTACATCGTCACGGTTTTCATTTACATATTTTGCATATCGAAGATGGTGCGTCGTTATTACCAGCAATCGAAGCTGGCCATATCGATGCAATTATTGGCCATTGTGCTATCCCTAACGCTAAAGAATTCCCAGAAGACTTCCCGATTATATTGTTAGATGCGTATTATGATGGGCAGCGTGCCTATTCAGTTGTTCCTGATTATCGCAGTGGGATTAAAGAAGCAGTAAAGGGCATGTTACGAGCACAGCGTAAAAAAATAGCTGTGTTTATCGATGGTCAAAAAGAAGCTAACGATTTCGCATTTACAGGACAAATCTATCGCGGCTGTCAAGATGCCTTTGATGAAGTAGGTCTTCCATTCAGCGATGATATTTTTGTTGGTGCAGCATTTACTTCTGAGGAAGGTTATGCATTGACAAAAGCAATCATAAAGCGGAAGCCAGATGTAGTTTTATCTAATGATACTGCTGCAGTCGGTGTCCTGCGTGCTTTGTCAGAATTAAATGTTGCGGTGCCTGACGATGTTGCAGTTCATGGTATTGATGGATTGCAGGTGGGTGCCTTTCTTAAACCGAGCTTGAGTACTATTGATGTTCAGCCGGAAGCTATCGGACGGCGTGCGGCAGAACTGATCGTACAAATGCTCAAAGATGATAAAATTCGAATTGGTATGGAATTATTTGATGTTAATCACATTAAAAGAGAATCTTGTTTATTTTAAAAACCCTTCACTCGTATTCATAGGAGCATGAATATGTATATCGCCGGCAAACAAGAGGCTGCGGCCGCCGAAAAAATCATCACTAGCTTGACCTACTTTCGATATGGAACTGGTCAGGAAGTTAAGGCTGCTGAAAATGAGTGGTCGCAGCTAGTTGGATCGAAAGATACCGTGGTTGTTACTTCCGGTACAGCTGCGTTGCAAATAGCTTTGAAAGCGTTGGGTATTGGACCTGGTGATTCAGTTTTAGTTCCAACGTATACCTATGTAGCAACACCATTGGCGGTGACCACCGTTGGGGCCATTCCGATTTACGTGGATATCGATGAGCAATTGCTGATGGATCCAAAAGATCTCAAGCGAAAGATTCGCAAACATACCAAGGCGGTCATTCCAGTGCATATGGCAGGTATGCCATGTAATATGAAAGCAATTTTAAAAGTTGCCAAAGAAGCAGGAATAGCCGTAATTGAGGACTGCTGCCAATGCGACGGCGGCTCGTACAAAGGTAAGCGCGTAGGTTCCTTGGGTGATATGGGCGCATTCTCATTTAATGAGTATAAAATTATCAGTAGTGGTGAAGGTGGCGCCTGTGCCATTAATAAAAAGAAATATGTGCAGCGCGCACGCAGTGCTAGTGATGGTGGGCTTTATGCTTGGAACGAAGGTAAGAAATTAGCAGACAAAGCATTTTGCTCGAGCCATTATCGTTTTAATAACATCAATGCGGCTATTTTACGGCAGCAGATAAAGCGTCTAGACGGTATTTTGAAAAGTTTACGTAATGCACGGAAACAACTAATAAAAGAAATTAAATTACCTAAGGAATGTCATTTTGTCGAAAGTCACGACGAAGAAGGTAACTGCGGTGTGTGTTTCTTAGTGCAGGCACCGACACTCAAGAAGGCCAAGAAACTTGATGCAATATTTAATGATGTACTTGGTTCTTATCGACCAATTAATTCCTCGCGACATATCTATAAAGATTGGATTGTAGTAAATGAAAAGCGCGGGGGCCATCATCCTGATTGGGATTGTTTTAAACATCCGAAAAATAAAAAAATAAAAACTAATTATAATAAACCGCTTAAACAGTCTGATGACTATTTGAATCGAACCGTTTTGGTGCGTGTGCCTTATGGTAAATCGAAGGCAGCTGTCAGCCAGTTGGCGAAAACGTTAAATAAGGCGTTGGAGTCTTATAAATGATTCAAGTAGCCGTCACCGATGACGATGTTTCGGTCGATCAATCTGATATTTTATTGAAGTTACATGAATTTCATCAGCAATTCGAAATTCCGGTATCCTACTTTATCGTACCGTTTCAGAATAATACTGAAAAATCCATTAGTCAGGATACAACATTACAAAAAGCATTGGATGTTATCAGAAATGATGGATCAGAGGCACATCCCCACAGCCATCGGCACCATCCCTTTGAGTGGGGTTATCCCGAAATTAGTGGGGCAATGGAATTTAGTAATGGCTTGTGTAAGGCTTTTGCTGACCATCGATTTGCTGTTGAGGAATATCAAAGCAAAGACCGCATGTTTGCACGTATGGGTGAAGTTGTCAGCGAATGGGAGGCATTTAGTGGCGAGAAGCCGAGGGGTTTTAGACCTGGCTGGGGTTCTTTCTCGTCTAACCTTTATGCAGCACTTGCTGAATTTAATTATGAATGGAGCTCAACGCGTTTTGCCTCTCGTTCATCGTGGCATCGTTGTATGGGTCATCCTAGTGAAGATGTTATCAATGAACGCGTCGGCTTAATGCCGTACATGCAAAATGGACTTGTTGAATATCCGATACTTGGTGATTTTGGATTCCATGCGAATAACGATGCTCAAGAAGGATTGATTAATTTATTCAAACAGCAGTTCCAAGCCTGTATTGATGTTGGAGCACCGTGTGTGCTCTGTCATCATCCACATGGCTTAGAGGCAGTTAATAATGACCCTGGATCGGGTTATGCGATTTATACTGAAATTTTCCAGTGGTTGCAGGACCGCGGTGATGTTGAGTTTGTGACGATGTCCCAATTGCATAATGATTGGCAAGCGAAGGCATTGCCCGAGCCAGCCCTGGTATTCCCAGAAGACTATAATTATTAACGGTAATTTAGTAGCGAAGGTACTGAAACAGCCTAAATCTATTAAAGTTTAAATAGCTAAGGTATATATTGTAAGTCTAAACAGGTTCCATAATATAGACTTTGCTCATGCCACTGTGTATGAATGTAAGGTGAAATCGTATGGAAGATGATCACGTTATTATTGATGTAGATCAACAGGTCTTGAATCGTTGGCAAGAACTTGTTGATATAATGGCTGAAATAGTTGGTGTGCCGGCTGGACTGATCATGCGCATTGTCAATGAAGATATCGAAGTTTTTGTTTCGAGTCAGTCTGATGGCAATCCTTATAAGCCTGGTGATAAAGAGCATTTTTTGGGATCTGGACTCTATTGTGAAACGGTAATAAAATCTAATGACAAATTACACATACCAAATGCATTAGAGGACGACGATTGGAAAGAAAATCCTGATGTAAAACTTGATATGATTTCGTATTTGGGCTTTCCTATTCTGTTACCGGACAATGAGCCATTCGGTACCATTTGTGTTCTTGATAATAAAACGAATCAATATTCACAGACTTATGAAAAATTGATGCTGGGATTTCGCGACATCATTCAATCAGAATTGGAATTAATGTATACGAATGCTTTATTGGGTGAGAAAAATAAATCTATTTCAGAAATTGCTAGCGAACTACAAACACTTCGCGGTATAGTTTCTATTTGCTCATTTTGCAAAAAGATTAGAGATGACCATGGGAACTGGGTCAATGTTGAGGCTTATGTTGAACAGCGCAGCGAAGCAAAATTCAGCCACGACTTCTGCCCACAATGCGTCGAAGAGCATTATGGTGACTACCTAAGAAAGGGTGGCAGTTAGGTGACGACTGTCACATAGCCGGCAGAATATCTGTAAATTACTTGGATATAAGAAATCGTTTCCTATGCTGGTGGGATAGAGAGGCGGTGTGTATATGTTACTCATTATTGAAATTGCGCTCCTTATTTTTGGATTGAAAGCGCTCTATAGTGGTAAGTTCTCTGCTGGTAAAAATGAATACGTGATCGGCCAGCGAGCTAGACGTTTGGGATTGATCTGCTTGGCTCCATTTCCTACGGCTTTTTGTATGGGGATGGTCTTAGGATTAGTGGTTCCACATTGGATAAATGATCCATCGAATCATCTGGCACTAGTTGGAATTGAATTTCTCATTGTAATATTTTGCGTCGTTCTTTTAACTGTGATGACTAAAGTGTACTTGCGCCAACAAAAAGAAGAAGAGCAACGAGATCGTGACGATGATGACATGCCTTATGAAGACGAAGACGTCCATCCTCGTGATTCCAATAATCCCTATGCGGCACCGGGCCGCGATTAATAATTGGCGTTCAATCAGCGTAGGTCATGGATTAACGGATTTATGTGTTGAACGCGGCCAATCATCGGTTCGAAAACCAAAGGCCGGAAGCTTGTTACCATTCACCAAATTACCATTAGGTACTCCCGCCCATCCGTAAGCAGCGGCAACAGGCTTTTCAACCTGTTTGGATTGTAGAATAATGGTTTTACCTTCAATTTGAGCCTCTGCCCAATGCCACTTCTTATCGGTGCCAGCGATTGCAAAGCCTTTAATCGCACCGTTGTCGACAGCATGCATGTTTTCGGCGAACTCCATGTGAAGGACTATCGAATTATTTTTTATTTCATGCTTAAGAAGTCGTGGTCCTGAGTAAGCAACCGCTAACTGATATTGCTGATTCAACGCTAAATCGGCAAGTCGTTTACCGACATCACGTTTATTTTTAGGATGGATGTCTTTTGGGTTATTTTTGTCATAGAGATCAATACAGCTAATTAAGTCACAATGTTCGAGTTGTTTGGCGGCAAGCATCTGGGCTTCACGCGCAACGGGATAAACGTGTCTATCAACTGGTCCTTTCTGCAATTCTTGATAGCTACATAATTCAACCATATAAAATGGCATGTCCTGGCCCCAATGACGGCGCCAATCCTTGATTAAATCCACTAATAAATCTCGATATTGAATTGCCCTATAGGCATTTGATTCGCCCTGATACCAAATCACACCTTTAATGGTGTAGGGGCTGATGCCATAAAGCATGCCATTGTATAGGGCATTTAGTCTATTTTTATGATCTGGACCTTTGGGCATACTTGGCCACGGTGGTGGTTCTTTACCTGCGGCGAGGGCTTTCTTTTGTTCAATGGGCCATTGTTTGCATTTTTCAGCATAAACCTTTTTGGGATCAATGCCGGGATACCATTCTTCAATCAGTTTTTTCCATCCATTATGCAACGGTTTATATATATCACGTTGAAGAGCTTGTTCAGACATCCACGATTCAGCAACCGTACCACCGATGCAGCATTGAATGATGCCAACCGGTTTGCCTAAGCGTTGTTGTAAATGGGCTGCATAATTAAAAGCCACAGCAGACATACCGTCTAAGTTTCCTTCATCGACAATTGACCATTGTGCATTGACATCACTCAATGGTTTGCGTGAAACTCGATAAGGAATTTTAATCCAACGAATGTTTGCAGCAGTTTGCTTGCATAAAGTTTTAGCCTCATTCTTGAAGCTAGACCGTGCAATCGACCATTGCATATTTGATTGACCGCCAGCGATCCACACCTCACCAATGACAATGTTTTTAATTGTTATTGTTTTGCCGGATTCGATGTTTAAGTGATACGATTTACCGCTTGCGAGAGCTGGTATCTTCGAAGACCAATCACCGTTTTTGTTCGCTGTGGCCTTCCAGGATTTATCGCCAATAGAGAATGAAATTTCAGCATTGGCTTTTGCCTGTCCCCAGATCTGACTCTCTTTGCCATCCTGAAGTACCATGTTATCGCTAAATAGACCGCAGACTGATAATTCAACGGTTAGGCATTGAGTGACTATAAGAAGAGAGATTATTAAGCAGCGCATTTTTTTCCTTAACGTTGAACGATAAAGCTCAGATTTTCCACTTGTAGACCTTGGGCAATGTCAATGGCTTTAGCAACCTTTTCGTAAGGACATTTTTTATCACCGTTGATGATAAAGATAGAAATGGGTTCTCGTTGGTGGAGTGATTCTATAAAAGTGCCCAGCTGTTCGTCACTGAGTGCCTCATTGCCAATGGCATAATTGCCATGTTCAGAAATGGTTAAAACACATGCATTATCGGTGCTCGCATCAATTGCATGCTGAGCCTGTGGGACATCAATCTCAAATAAGCTTTGGTCACTAAACGTTGATGTGACAATAAAGAATAAGAGTAACAGGAATACACAGTCGATCATTGGTGTGAGATCAGCTTGATCATTTTCGTTATTAATGAGATCAGTTACGCCTTTCATGATGCGTCCTCCTCAGTCTGATTATCTTCATCTGATTTATGCTGGGCTTCCTCAAAACAGTAATCGGCTCGGTTAATAGCGAGTTCGATCTCTTCGGCATAATTGACGAGCATATTATTAAAAAATCGACTTGAGACGATCGCAGGAATGGCAATGACTAGACCACCGGCAGTGGTAAATAGGGCAACGCTTATGCCACCAGCTAGGGCACTTTTATCTGCTCCGCCGGTCGCCTCTATCTGCGCAAAGGTTATAATCATACCTATTACCGTACCCAATAAGCCAAGCAGGGGGGCGATAACACCGATAGTGGTAATAGCTGTGACATTTCGCTTCAGTGGTTTAAGGGCGAGTGTTGACGTGGTGGTTAAAGCTCCGGCTAAAGGTTCACGACCTCGTTTAAATACTTTGAGCCCTTGGCTCCAAGCTTGGCAGAGGATGCTTTGAGATGCACTGACGGCGGTGTCGGCTTGATCAATGTTATTTTGACTTAATGCATCAATGCATGAATCGATAGCTTGGCTATCTATGATTAATTCGCGTTGTAATGATTTTTTCCGTTCAAGTACCAACATTATTAAAATAATCGATAAAATCCAAAGTGGCCACATGCCAACACCGAAGAGTTGAGCAAACCAATTTGTTGATTCTGTTTGTTGTTGATTAAGTTCGCTGCTACTACTTATTGCTTCATCAGTCCACAGTGTGGTGCAAAGTACATAGCTGAGTATGAAATAAATAAAACGCATAATCATTCCCTTTTCTCATTTGAGCGCTGGGTAAATACAGTCCATGGGACAGCAATAGCATGTTGGACTATTCGGTTCGATTCGCCGAAGGCCGCTCGGGCATCAGTATATTGTGTGGTAATAATGTCACCTTGCTCGACACCAAGATGCATTGCTTGAGCTTGTTTATAGGAGGCCTGACTTATGCAGGTTCCTCGGAAAATACCTGTATTGATATCGGTCTCATCTAAGATGACGAGTATTTCTTGTTGACCGAATGTGCTGCTAATACTAATGGCTACTCGATCTTTAATATCAGATCGAATATTCATATCTTGGTCGTTAACTTCTATGCCAATAATGTCGCCAATACTTATGAAAGCAGGCGTTTCTTGTGTATCTTCAACGCTATAAAAGCGAATCTGTGCATCGCTGCCAAGTAGAACAATGTCACCCCAGGTATCCGGTTTATTTTGCGTTTCAATTGCTTTTGATGCAGACCATTGTGTTGCAAGTTTGCCGCCAAAACTTTGTTTGTTGATTGAGAAATTACAGGCAAGGTACATGCCGGGTGTTAGAACAGGTTTAGCGAGCGCTTTATTGGCGATAAAACCTTCAACGGTATATCCATGTGCATCTTTTTTAGCTCGGGCTGCTCCTAGGTGCTCCTCGGTATCTACATAGACTTTACCCATTAACAAATTACGCGACCCACGTCCGTACTCACACATGCTACCTGGGCTGTCGCGAAAACCGAATGGGCATAGTAAAAATTGATGCGAACTTTGACTGATTTTCATGGTCAAATCGCGCGCATTAAGCATGTCTACCCAGATTTCTAAAACATCACCATTATACGGTGCACGGCGGCTAGGGATAATCGGTTGATGATTAGAGTTCATGCGATAACAGAAATACAGGCCTTCATTTGACCATTGCATGTAGAGTGGAATGCCATTAGCAAAGGTATTCTGTGCATCATCAGCATACCATTTCATAGTCATAGGATGCTGTAAGGTGCCCCAGTCTTTAAGATCACCATCTATTCGAATTCGTTGTGTACGCATGCTTGCAGCACCAAATGCCAAAGTTTTGAACGATGGTTTTACTAGTTGACGTTTTTGCTTATCTTGTGGTTTTTTGTTAATTTGTTCGATTTTTTCGATTTGCTGCTTACTCACATAGACACGAGCGTTGAGCTTCTGGTCTGGATTGCGGATAAAAGACTTAGCTTTGTTGTGCAGATGTTTCGGGGCTTGATAAGCATTCTTAAGTTGACTGCGTTGTTTTAGGTCTTCGACATAAGCTTCGTAAGCTTCTCTGTTAATACGTTGTTGTTTAAGGCGGCTGGTGTTTATACCGCCTCGACCGGGAAGTAGAGTAGACATATCCATCGTTAATGCACTGTTATCAAGATCGCGGCCTTGTTCTAATTTTTCTCGTGCAGTAGCGATTTTATGATTGAGTTCAATCGCTGCCTCGAGCTCTTCACCGAGTTCACCCAACACATCATTTACCTGCATCTTTTCAACAGCAGCAGCGCTGCTTGATTTACTAATTTCTTTAAGCGTATTTTTCACGTTTTTGTGTAATGATTGTGCGAGTGTTTGATCTTCAGTTGTTGCAGGTGGAATTTCATGCACATCTTTTCGTTTATCTATTTCCATGTCCAAAACTTCTTGTGCGGTCTTCATGCTTTGAGCAAGTTGCTCTAAGTGGTTGCGTGCATATGTTTGATCCTTAACG
>JANQLF010000012.1 GCA_028280785.1 Planctomycetota bacterium | reverse complement strand
TGCCTATTGCCGGAATACCGAGTTCAGCTTGTTTTTGCAATTTTACATCAATGGATTTTTTCAATAACGGCTGTTGGTACTTACACCATATTTTTAAACCAGCGATGTTGCTGTGCTCGGTAAATTTCTCGAGGTCCTTTTTCGTCCACCAAAATTCTTTAACTTCACCATGAAAATAAGTACCGGGGCAGATCAGCACTCGACCTTGTGAAATTGCCTCTAACTCATCGGCCCGTGCCACAGACTCTGGTGAACCAGACAGATTGACCGATACCCGAATGCCACTTTCATCCATGATGTCGACATAGGTTTTCGTGGCCGCAACCACATCCTCATTGGGATCGTGACGCGGATAGATATGCATATGCACATCGACCACCGGCATCTTGGCCCGAGTATGTAACTTTGGTGGAGGACTAACCTTGCGCGTTTTTTTCGGGCGTTTGACTTGCCACAATTGTAAGGAATTTTTATCAATAGTTCTCATAGCTCGATTCCAGTGTCAGATACTATACTGAATGAACCTCTTTTTATGACAAGAAAACCTGAACTATTTTACGCGTTGAGCAGCCCCCACTTTTGAATTCGCTTTAATCTGAAAATCATCGATGAGGAAAACAGTTTTTTCACTCACTCCACCGTTCATCCAACCTAGCAAATAACCCTGGTCGATAAAATTACCCAAAGTTGAATAAACAATTTGTTCAGCAGCTTTCGGTCGCCACGACTTGGCTTTATCATCAGCTAATTGCGTATGATGGTTGCCAGTAATTAATGTACCATTCCGGTGAATTTCGAAGCGGCCAAAGGCACCAGGCTTTTTAGCTAATTCCAAATAAATATGCACGTCAATCCACTCAGCCTTGCCATCTTTAAGCATCAGGGGATTACCTTTCACCCGCGTATGGCCGTAATTCTTTTTATTCACACCGATATAAATTGATGGAGTTGCACCACCTGCCACACCCCAGTTCTCACTCGAAACCGATACATTTGCTCGTGACTTACCATAAGTCCCTGACCATAAGACAAAGCTTTTATGGTTCTTACCACTGTTTTTATAATTTGCTGGCACGTAGAGCTTATACGATATTTCTAACTGTTGTGCCTTTATGGGAATTGCAAAACGTTGTTCTGACCAGCCATGCCCAGCCTCTGGTTTATCTTTTTCATAAGTGAACTGCAACACTTTCGATTTACCATGCTCTGATTCAGCGCCATGAACAACGGAAACACCCCGCGCCCAAAATTTCTCATCTTTTGATGATTCAAAATCATCACTCAGTGACCATTCTGCATCGACGATACGTAACTGACCTTCGGCTGCCGGAGCAGAGACAAAAAGAAAAAATAAAAAGATTAACATTTACGGAACTACGAAACCTTGGTGCCAAGTGCTCCACTCAGACCAAGAACCGCCTTTGTCTTGTTGTCGTGCGCGACAATAAAAAGTTCCACTGCTTAATTTTCTGGTTTTGCTGGTAAATTTGCCGTGCTTACTGCTAACTGTAAAGCGGTCTTCATTAAGCTCTTTAGATGTAAACACAACATTCTTGCCATCGCTGCCTTTGGCGATCTCGCATTGCCAAACCTGATCACTTTTTTCCCATGGTCGTACGGCGCGAATAATCGTTGGATTTGCAGGCGCTTCGATTAATCCAATTGGCTTGGTTGAGACCACAAAATTATCATACCAACGGTATAAGTCTGCAGGCGCACCTTTATTCCAATATGATTCCAAGAATACCGCATTAATGGTGTGCTTGGTATACGATCCCATAAAATTAAGCCCACGGCGTTGTGTTTCTAATTTACCGTCAATCCATAAATCATTTTCACCGTCGCTTTTTCCCGGTGTGTTCAGTTTGGTACGCATTTCAACGGCATACCAAACGCCTGATTCTTCAGTCGAACAAATCGGAAATTGGCCCGATGGACTATTACCTAACCACTTCAGCCCACCCCAATCATTATACTTCTTGGTTAAAATAGTTTTACCATCGACGCAGCGCACGGGATCAAGCGTCAGACAATTTGTCTTTCCCTGCCACACATGAGCAATCATGCCTTGAGACCAGTTACTGGCGACAATGCTCGTTGCACGTGCTAATTTTGCTGGAGTACCACCGTGCCAACCGTCTTGATGGCGCACATAAACGCGAAAATAAATTTCACGAAATTGCTGACCTTTCTTTACGATCTGCGCACCGCCATAGGCGCTGTCGCCAAAGAATAATTTAGTGCCACCTTTGCCCTGTTTGCTTTTTGCATAAAAACACTGCAAGGATTTGCCATCTTCACCATAGGACTGACTGTTATCAAGCGTTCCAGCTTTCTCTTTGTATGGTTTCCATGCATCAGCATTAAAATCATCGTACCAAATAGTCTCAGCACCCTTTTCATGGGATTGCTGCGGTAGCGCCACAACACATTCAATGCGTGGTGCGCTTAATTCCTGGGCATAAACGCCTAGACCAATGATAAGCAGTGAAAGTGTGCTTAAATATCTCATGAGGATTCCTTATTTATTCTTGTTGGCGATTGGGCCAATGTATTCGGTGGCAACAACAACATCATCAAACCATACTTTCAATTCTTGGGTATTCATACCCAAGGCAGGATTGGCTTTCTGATCTTTTTCAGTTCTTTTAAAGACACCCTCGGATACGTAATTCTCTAGACAAAACGCATTGAGCTTCAGCGCATCAGTCGAACGAAAATTAAAGCCTTCAAATGCTTTATTCGGCGTACGGCCTGGGCGAAAATTATCGCGCAACCATGCTCCTTTATAGCCACCTTCTTTCCAATGCGCTTTTAATTCTCCATCCATCCAAAATGCCAATTCACCATCATAGGTATCCGGCTTTGAGTTGGCCTTAATCATAAATTCAATGCACATCCATTCACCACGAGGAATTTGCGTTGGTTTTAACTCAGCAAATATGTTACCGTAGCATTTATCACCACTGCCATCATTGTTTTGATAGCTACGCATTTGATGCCAATACGTATAAAAATTCCAAAATCCAGGTGGACTTAATGTTTTATTATTAGCGTTTGGCTCAAATCCGGTAGAAAATCGTTGATCACCCTTAGGTCGAATACCTGCTGCACCCATTGGCCACGGTTTCGGATCACCGACGGCACGCAAATAAGTAAAATGATGCATATAACCCGCATCTTTTGCAAAGCGCACATAATAACGTGCATGTAATTTGTCATGGCCATTTTTTCCTAAATTTACATATAAATGACCGCCACTATTTTTACCTCGCTTAGCGGTAATTAATAATGACTGCTTTCCCTTAGAATGGGATGGAACCATTTCGCTTAAGCTCAGTGCATCTGCTTTATTTGAAATAGAGGTCCACGGCTTTTTCTTAAAATCTGCTATCTGACGGGCTTGCTCGAAATTCTCATAGACCACAACCCGTCTATCCTGAGCCAAACCTTGATCACCTGGGTACTCGGCTGCTATGCCAGGACCAAATTCATGTGCTCCAAGATAATGACTTGTCAGGCTATACAGTGAAAGCCCGATGATTAGGGTGCTGCTTGAGATCTTCATAGTAAGCTCTTTCTATGACTCTATTTAAAGCCTAAATCCCATGATAGCAGCTAGACAACACCGCTTCAATCAAGGACCGTCAACTGATAAACACCTGGCGCACCACATTGTGACAGCCAAATATGGTGAACCAGTGGTGATCCATGGTGGACCGGTCACAAACATGGGACATGATACTTAGATCAATAGGCGGATTCACACTTTAATTTTAAGGACCCAAGGCATGAGACCTGACACCCATCGCATCCGACCAACACCGATTGACCATTACCTTGCCAATCCACATAAGGGCCTGTGTACCTTTCAACATTTTAATGGCGACCCCTTATTCCCGGATAATCAACCCAGCGAAGAAGGGCCGACTACATTTCCACCACGCGTTACTCGTGGGGTCATCGATGGCTACCTCCCTACAACCGTTGCTTACTGTCGTTGGTTTTGGGAAAAACTTGAGCCTGAAGATGGTAAGTATGATTTTAGTTTAATTGAAAAGTCTCTCGAAGTCTGCAAAGAGCGAGGTCAAACCTTATCACTTCGTTTAATGGCGCTTGGTGGCGCGACACAACCACAGTTACCGGATTGGTTCATAAAAAATTATCCATGCAAAAAATGGAATGTACCATGGTCAAATAATGCTGAAATAAATGTTCCTGATTACGAAGCTGTTGGCTTTTTTGA
>JANQLF010000292.1 GCA_028280785.1 Planctomycetota bacterium | reverse complement strand
CGCAGCGATGAAAACAAATGCGATTGCGCCAATTAGCAGCATCTTCTGCAACACCGAAAAAACGACCGGCACCACAATGACGTGTCGTTGCACTAATACCGAGTGCTAATTGCCATTCGTCATCACGCCATAATAAACGACGGCGGGTAAAATTATGAGCAGCAAATAATTCAAGTGGTGTATCAACGCAGGGAATAGACCACGACAATGCTGCCCAGGTGCTGCGATGCTTAATGCGACTAATCGCTAAAGCATCGCGGCAAACCTGTTCTGCAGCACTGCAGACTTGATCATCAACGGGCAACGGCGGCTGTGCGTGTTTCACGTATTAAGGTAACCTTTACTTCACCGGGATAGGCAACTTCATCTTCAACACGACGTGCAATATCGCGAGCGATTTTATTCATAGCGTTATCTTCAAGTTGACTGCTGTTGACAATAACGCGTAATTCGCGACCAGCCTGAATGGCGTAGGATTTCATCACGCCTTTAAAGCTGCAAGCGATGTCTTCGAGTTGTTGCAATCGTTTAATATAACGTTCAACATTTTCACGACGTGCACCTGGTCTGGCTGCTGAAATAGCGTCCGCGGCTGCGGTGATAGTTGTATACAACGTTAAGACATCATGGCCTTCATGATGAGCTAAAGCTGCGTTAGCAACAATTTCATTTTCGCCGTAACGGTTTAATGCTTCAAAGCCGAGTTCTGGATGGCTACCTTCTTGTTCATGGTCAATGGCTTTACCAATATCGTGCAATAATCCGCAACGACGACCAAGGCGTGGATCCAAGCCTAAGTCAGCAGCAATGGCGCCACTTAAATAAGCAACTTCTTGAGTGTGCTTTAAAACATTTTGTCCGTAACTGGTACGGAATTGTAGCTTACCTAATAATTTCAATATCTGTGGATGTAAACCAGAAATATCACAATTATAAGCAGCATCTTCGCCACGTTTTAAAACTTCACGATCCATTTCCTGCTGGGTATTTTGAATAACTTCTTCAATACGCGCAGGTTGAATGCGGCCATCTTCCATTAATTGCTCGAGCGCACGGCGTGCTACTTCACGACGTACACCATCGAAACAAGAAATCGTAATAGTGTTGGGCGTATCATCGATAATCACATCCACGCCAGAAATTTCCTGGAAGCTGCGAATATTGCGACCTTCTTTACCAATGATGCGACCTTTCATTTCTTCGTTTTCTAATTTCACTTTTGCTGTTGTTGTTTCAGCAGTGTGCTCAGCAGCGTAACGTTGGATGGCACGGCCGACGACTTCGTTAGCCATTTCTTTGGCTTTTTCTTCAGTCTCTTTGCTGCGTTGACTGATGATTTTACCTTGCTCTTCAGCGAGTTGCTCATCAAGACGTTTGAACAATTCTTGCTTGGCATCATCCATGCTCAATTTAGCAACGTTGGCAAGGGCCTCGTCAAATTCAGAAGTGCGTTTTTCCAAAGCGGCTTCTTTATCTTTGAGACTAGCCAACAGCTTTTCGTGTTCCTCTTCGCGCTTGGCCAGTTTGGCTTCTTTGCGATCAACGTTATCGAGTTTGCTGTCGAGTGATTGCTCACGACGACTAAATTTAGCCTCGCGCTTACTTAGGCGTTCCTCTGTATCGCTGGCTTTCTTAGAAAGTTTTTCGAGTCGTGCTTTTTCTTGGCCAAGCTCTTGTTCAAGATCGTCGCGCTTCTTCTTTAACGCTTGATCGGATTCAGCGGCTAAATCTTTACTGATGCGTGTTTGCTCAGCTTGAAGTTTGGTATCGAACTCACTGGTTTTTTGTTCTATGAAGCTCTTTTTTCCGCGTTGGGCGACAATAAACATGACGATCGCGCCAACAACGATGCCACCAATAGCACCTATTAAATATTCCATCTGTCAAATATCCTCCGTAAATGCGCAACAGAGGACAGCATACTATGCAGTCGTTTATCCTAACTGGGACAAATGTGGTCTACCAGTGGGGGCTCCTTGTAAGTGTAGTTATTTAAAGTGTTTGAGACCGATTTTTTAATGCGAGTAAGCTGTTTTGTTGCGATTCCATTTTAAAAAAATGTTATGATGGAGTGTCCATCAGGCGAAACCTTACACAAATGAGCGATTTAGTCAAATTTTGAGCATGCTGCAAATGAGTCATCTGTTTCACCTACAAGTGTTGGATATACAGCCACTTAAGTCGAGATGCGGGCTTGCATCACTAGTCTTTGTCACTGATGATGCCGCCTTTGCCACATGGCAAACGTAGCACAGTTAAACTATCAAAAAGGAAGTTCCTATGCGTTCCTTCATCCTTACCTGCATCCTCCTTATTGCTTCCACTTCACAGCTGTGGTCAGCAATCGGCGAACACCAAGGCAGTGATTATACCGTACGAGCTATGATCTCATTGTGGAACCCTGAGCTGGGTGGTGATTTCAATTATTCTGATCCATCGGCGACCTTTCCGGATGACATTAGTGCATCTGATTTAGATTTGGATGAAACTAATTCGACGTTACGCTATGAATTTGGAATCAATTTGCCTTTGATTTTTGACGTCATGGTAGGGGGTTTTGGATATAGCGATGAAGCGTCTGAAAATTTGTCAACAGGGGTCACTTTCGGTGGGACCGATTTTAGTGGAAATGTGGATACAGAATTTGAAGTAGATGACACGTATGCAGAAATTGCGTTTAGGTTAAGTCTGCTGAATGCCAGTGCGACAGCAGGTCTAGCGATTCATAAGCAGGATGTGGTGACATCAATTTCTGCAGGTGGCACATCGGAAGAAGTGGACGAAACACTTTACTTCCCAGTCCTTGCTGCTCGCGGCTTCTTTAATTTGCCAAAAAATTTAACGCTCGAAGCGAAGATCCACTTTTTGGAAATTAATATTGATGATTACCAAGCAAATTACCTAGAACTGCATGCCTTATTATCATGGCGTCCGTTGCACCATCTAGGTGTCTTTGTGGGTTGGCAAATCGTTGATATGGATATCGACTTCGACGAAATCGCAGGCATCGATGATGTAGCGTTTGGCTATGATATGAGCGGACCGTTCATTGGGGTGCTTGCGCAATTCTAACTATAGCTCATAGCTAACTGGTATCAGTCTTGGTCTTAGTATTTGCCTTGGTATAGCTAATGGTTGGTGGTTGTGGCTAATAGTCGCGTAGCGACGGACCAAGACCAATCCTAAGACTCAAACCAGTTCGCTAAAAAAGAGGCAGAGAATTGCATTCCTTAAATAAACAGGAAATTGCAACTCAATGCCATCACAAGAACAAGAACTCGCCCAACTGGAAGCCCAGCTTCGCTATCACGATCAACTGTATTATGCTGAGGCAGAACCGGAGATTCCGGATTCGCAGTATGACGAATTACGTGAGCGATATATCGCACTGGCCGAAGAGCTTGGCGTTGATGAAGAGTTACGCTATTCACGCACGCTCGGTGATGATCACAGCGAAGGTTTTAAACGTGTTCGCCATGATGTGCCGATGCTGTCATTGGAAAAAGGTTATAATTTAGAAGACCTGCAACGCTTTGCCAAAGGCTTGGGTCGTTTACTTGAGCGCGACGAAGTTTTTTCTTATGTAGTTGAGCCTAAAATTGACGGCATGTCCGTCGGACTGCGTTATGAAAAAGGTCGCTTAGTGCAGGCAGTGACGCGTGGTAATGGTGTTGAGGGTGACGATATAACGGCGCAGGTGCAGGCATCCGCAGCCGTGCCACAACGCTTGCAATCAATTAAATCGGGCATGGTTGAAATTCGTGGCGAATTATATCTGCCACATGATGCCTTTGAG
>JANQLF010000277.1 GCA_028280785.1 Planctomycetota bacterium | reverse complement strand
AGCAATGACCCGAATGCTGCAGATTTGTATGATGATAATTTTGTGCTTGGTCAACCTTATACCTATTCTAACACCGCCGATGCTCCTGTAGACAGTACCCTCGATACATGGTTCGAACGAACGGGCAGCATGCTTCAATGGTTTTATGGCATGGATTATAATGAGGGAAGGCAATTGGGTACTCGATTCGCTCGACACTGGAAATATTGGAATAGTGCCGGAACTGAATTTCAAAATTATATAATGGCTTATGGAAATCTTGGCGCGAATACACCACTTGGTCGCACCTTGACAGATGTATTTACGCGTCGTCATAAATTCGAATTAAATACATCGCAATCATACGAGCAGGATGTTATAGAAGCACTCTGCGCTGCCGTTATGGCTGCCCAAAAAGTTTACAACGGTGAATCACAAACGCACCGTTATGGTTGGGAAAGCGATTGGCAGGATAACACCAAAGATTTCAGCTTAGAAGAAATGAAACAATTTTGGGATGATTACGCCTGGATTCGTGCTGGCAGTTCCAGCACTAGCATTACCGATATGGAAGATGACAACGGTCATGAGCTGGCAACCATTCATGATGTTGAACGATTATTTTTACGCATTCTTGGTGAAAAAATTAATGACGGTCGCGGTGATGCACGCGGCAATGGCGCTGCCTATGATCGCCAGGACCCAAAAACCTGGCGCGCACTCCCTCGCGCCCTTGCCGGACACACACTGAGTTATCCAAGTTCATGGTATGCCCAAGATGATCGGGTGAAAACAGATCACGTTATCCCAACTGCACAACGCAAGGGTGCAGGCTTCCGCTATTTTAATACACCATTACCAACACGTCTGCGCGATCATCAAAATACCGCAGGCATGGAACGTTTTTTAAATGATATTCGCATGAGTTATTTTGGCAGCCCAGCCATTGATTTTAATTTCGATGGATTTGCCGAAAGTTCTGTTAACGGTTGGAATGACGGTGGTGATGGAATAAGTACATGGATGGTCAATGCCCTCGACCGCGGTGGTCAAAAGATTCCGGACACCGACACTTATGGTCCTGGCAGTCGTGATTCCAACGGTGCTAAAATTCCTTTAGCCTCTACTAACAATATTTATCAAACCCTGCGCGAGCAGCATGTCGATTGGATGCAATTAGATGAGGGACTTGACAACTCTCGTAAATATGGTTTCTCTTGCGCTGGGCGCTTTTACATGGGTAAAAGTAAGGCCTACCGTGTATTTATTCGCGGACAGGTCTGGGACTTAATTCGCAATAAGAAAACTAGTGAAGTCAATTTAGATATGGTCTATAGCCCTAATCCCAGTGATAATCCAACGACCTATACCATTGAGGATACAGACCTCGCTGATTCGCATATGATTATGCAGCGACCTATCCGTAATTACCAAATGGTATACAGTGAAGATAATTATACGGAGTAGACGATGAAATACACACAACTCACCTTACTGCTTCTACTATCATCATATTTATGGGCCGCTGCTCCAACAACGCCGACCTGGGCTAATCCAGGCACTGTTAATAATCAAGTCATAAATGGTCAAACGCGATATTGGGTTGAAACTGAAATCAATAATGTCACCTTCAAATTTTGGTATATTGACGTCAATGATTCGCGCACCAATGGCGAAGTAGATTTAGGCACACGTTTGCAATACTCTGTCCGTAGCGAACTACCAAAATTAGGCGCTGAAGCGAGCACCAACATTGGTCATAAAGGATCAGCTGGTGGGCCATTTGAATACCACCCCGAAGGGCAAGATATTTGGTCTTCACAAAATAATGCATATAAAAACAAAGGCTATCGCACTCACGAATTAAATTATGATAAAGTAAAGCGTCCGCTGTATATGCTAACGGATGGTGTCGAATCAATTATTTCAGGTGTGCGCGCCTACGAGTTTCATTTAGATACGCTTGAATTATTTATGGGCGAGGAGCCTGCTGCCGTACTCGCTAGTATTGATGCCAATTACATTAATACGGCTACAGCTAGCAATGCCACTATTTCAGGCGCAGTTCTACGTCCACTAACGGTAAAACTGTCTAAAAGTTATTGGATGCTAGAAGGTGAAGTTTCGATGGAGCAATGGAATGCGGTCATGAATGCGCAACCCAGTAACTGGCCGGCAACACCACTCACACTCGGCTACGCCGATTATACATGGAATAACACATCCAAAGATCCAGTAGTGTTTATTACCAGCAAAGAAATGGAAGATTTTATCAGTGCAGTAAATACTGCTCTTGGTATTGGCGAAGCCCAAATCCCTTCTGAAGCAGAATGGGAATATGCCTGTCGCATCCCTAACCGTGATAAAGCTTCAAGTTCTGCACAAGCACGCGAACGTGGCTGGTCTGATCAAGATATGCCGTTTGCCTATGGCATGCACCTTTATGACCCAATGAAGTTCTATTTTGTACCAGGTAGTGATTTAGATGGCGGCGGCAATGTCATGCGTCGACCACGTAGCAGCGGCGCGAATACCTTCTGGGGAGTTTTTGATTATCGATTCACTTTCTCTTATAACTTGCCAAATTTCCGTCCAACTACAGCAGGCGACAATGAAGACGTAGATGGCACTGCCCACTACACACGTGGTTATGCCAATCATGAATTAAATATTCCTGAAAAACCAGCACATAATCCCGGCGGATCAATTCAACTCGCTAATCCAAAACAAAATGATTGGGGCTTAACACACATGCATGGTAATGTTGCAGAGATGGTCCGTGATATTTGGGATGGCGCTTCACCGCATGACGAGCAATTTTCTAAAACCGGAACTGCAACTGATTACGAAGTTGATTTTAGTAGTGGCGCTGCATGGAAAATGCGCTTTCATCCAACTAAAGGCGGATCGTGGATGAGCGGTGGCAGTCAATGTCGTGCCTCTGCACGAGGACGCTTATTACAATACGATTTAAATAAATACCCACTCATTAATCCCGATGGCAGCGTCGATGCTAGTAAAGCAGATCCGCGTTGTTACACTGATACCGTTGGAATTCGTCCTATTATTTACGAACCTTAATATTGAAAGTTATGTATGTCCGAGAAACCCAATATTATTTATTTTGTTTGTCATGATCTCGGTAGACACCTCGGTTGTTACGGACTCCCTCTCGCTAGCCCACGTTTAGATGCCTTTGGTAAACAAGGAATTATTTTTGAACGCGCTTATTGCAGCTCCCCTGCTTGCAGTCCATCACGCCAATGTGCAATGACTGGCCAATATGCACATGTCAGCAATGGCATGGGCTTAGCGCATATGGGCTGGCCCTTATCAGATGATACGCTCAGCATTGTCGAATATTTAAAAGATGCTGGTTACGAAACCGCGCATGTTGGGCTTGAACACGAATGGCACCCACACAGCGGGCGTTATGATGTCGAGGCCGCCTATCACTGGGATGATTGGATTTGCGAAAATGCAATCAGTGACGCAATTACGTATTTAGAAAACAAACAAGGTGATCAGCCATTTTATTTAAACATTGGTACGCAGGAAGTTCATGCCTGCCGCTTCACCCGTGATGACATAGTTGATGAATGCTACAATGGTCGCACTCCTGCCGAAGACACCGTCCTTCCATTGTACACCAAAGATGATGCGGATGCACGTCGCTACATGGGCGGCTTTCAATCAGCAATTTCGTATATGGATGAACAATGGGGTCGTTTTTTGGACTACATCGATTCCTCACGTTTTGCAGACAATACGCTTATTATTTTTACGACTGATCACGGCATCGCCCCACCTAATGTGAAACGCAGTAAAGGAACGCTTTATGAAGCTGGCGTTGGCATCACTTTAATGATGCAATTACCCAAAGGCATGAAACAGGGTTACCGTGTAAATGATTTAATTCCTAATATTGATTTTGTACCAACCTTGCTTGAAGCCGCAGGAGCAACAATTCCTGATCGCGTTAATGGAAAAAGTTTTTGGCCGCTGTTATCTGGTGAAGAATATAAATCAAATGACGCAGTGTTTACCGAACGCAATTTTCACGGTGAAAAAATAAAACCAGAAGACCCCGATCACGTGAGCTTACTCGATCCAGTGCGCGCGGTGCGCACTGATCGCTTTCATTATATTCGTTGGTATGACCCTGCATTAAAACCAGAAGCTATTCCTGATCATTGTCGAGACGACGATGAAAAACGCCACGAAGAACGGCTCTACGATGTCATTCAAGATGGCGTCGAATGTGTTGATATTAGCGAGCGACCCGAATACCGACATGTGCTCGAAGAGATGCGCCAGCGCTTAGATCAGTGGATGCACGAGACCAACGATTGGATTCTGAGCGGTGAACAACCCGAGCAGCCTTATGCTGAAGGCTGGGGCGGAAATTGGCCGCGTATACCAGAACGTATTGCTGGAACAGGACTTACATGATGATGGATTCCTTATACTGAGACTCGTTTCCCTACTTTGCATGCTCACGTATAAATCTATATAGTATTCTTAATGAAGACCTTCGCGATCATTTTAAGTCTGTGCTGCCTGTGCATGCTCAATGCAGAATCAAAAGAATCCAAAGTCGTCTATTTAGACAACGGCACCAGTAAAATTGGCGTTCTTCTCAACGCAGGAGGACGCATCGTTGCTCTGCACCATAAATTATCTGAAAATTTAATTCTAGCTGACGAGAGCAAATGGAGTGATGATCAATGGGAAGATATTACTCTCAATGAACAAACTTGGTGGGAATATCCTAACTATCATGGCCATGCCGTCTGGGTTGGCCCACAAAGTCAATGGTATAAACATCAAGAACTCTATAATTTTATGCAGGATAAAAATTGGCCACCTGATAAACATTTAAATCTAACTACTTATACCGTGCTAAAAAAAGATGCGCATAGCATCAGTGTCCAAAGTCCAACCAGTCCAATAAGTGGCTTACAGTTCACCAAGACTTATTCTATAAAAGGAAATAAAGTATCGCTACATGTATCAGCTAAAAATGTAAGTAATAAAACGCATAAATGGACGCTGTGGTCGCTCACTCGGGTTCGTGGCGATGCTGATGTATGGATGCAACCTGATAAAAAGAATCGCTACGCAGAGTACAAAGATCATGTCGGTCATGAATTAATTATGCATAAGCACCAAGAGTGGTTGTATAATGAGAACGCTCCTCTCAAAGCCAATGAGCGTCGCCTCGGTAAATTCTTTAGTGATTGCAAAACACCAGTTATGGCCGCTTTTGATAAAAAGCACTGCTTAATTGTCGAATTCGATAAAGTTCCGGCTAATCAGCTACCTGATGACCATAGTAATATAGAAATATTTCAAAATCAAAACCCTGCCGAAAACATCTCTTTCATCGAACTCGAACATCATAATCCCTACACAACATTGAAACCGAATGAAACAATGGAACTCAATGAAACTTGGACCGTGGTGCCGACCGATGCCGACAAACACGATGAACAATTAGCATTTTTGCTAAAACAACTGAAATAATTAGTCTTCCCACATAATCATTAAATGCATAATGCTATCGGCGGCTGTTCTGGTTAAGCCACTGACCACCACTTCATGCCATATTAAATATGGCTGTGTCTCGACAATATCTGCACTGCGTAATTGTAATGAATCAGGGTCGATTTGCTGACCCGTACCCCAGTACCAGATATCATTCTTCTTATAAGCATCAAGGAAATAAGAATTATTAATAAAAATATAAGATTCGAGGCTGTTTTTTAAGAAGTTATGCAAGTCAACGTCTTGATCGAAACGCATCAAGCTTCCACCCGCCTCCTTTGCCCATTTCACGGATTCATTATAATCACAACGAAACGGCAGTGGTGTATAGATACGATTGCCAAGTCTAAAACCCATCTTCTTGAGCTGTGACCAATCACGCTTTTCAAATGCGACCGCCTTTTTCAATTGCTTGATCACATTTTGATTTACACCTTTTTCCTGCCACACTTCAAATAGTGTAGTGAAATCAGCATCTTTTAGCGATGGGTCTTGAATAAGCAGCGAACGAAGCTCAGTCGCATGAATCAGTGGTGACCAGTCTTTAATTTTTGTTTTACGTACTTCCAGAGAATGTAATTCAGACAACAATAATTTCGGCAAGGCATCAACATCTAATTCGCGTATATCTAAGATGCGGACTGGGCTAGAACTCAACGGGCTTAAGTCTGTAACTTTTGAGCGAGACAAATCCACCTGTCGTAATGGCAATCCGCGTAGTGCACGTATATCAGAAACGTTGGTATTACTTATTTTAATAGCGACAAGTGATGATTCTTCAAGTGGCGATAAATCAGATATTTCTGCACCGGACGCAGAAAACGACGTGAGTCCCAACCCCCTTAATGGACGTAAATCGGTAATGTTAGTGCCACCAATGTCTAATACTTTAATTTTAGACCCCTTAAGGAATCCCAAATCTAATACATCTGTCTTCGACATATTGAGATTGGCAATCTGAGAAGATTTCAACGGGCTTAAATCTCTAATTGGATTCCCATGCAGCTCCAATTGCTCAATTTGCTTGTTAGATAAAGCCGTAACATCAGAAACTCTATTATTATTCAAATCAAGAATATGTAGGGGAAGTCCTTCTAATCCCTCTAAAGATTCAATATCATTATGACCGAGATCTACACGACGGCATGGATTTCCAGCTAGTGGTTTTAAATCCGCAATATCATTAAATCCACCTCGTAAATCTTTGAGCTCCATTCCAGCAATTGGACTAATATCAACAATATCATTTTCAGAAATATCCAGAGCTGATATTTTAATCCCTCTGAGGAATTCGATATTGGGTAAATTGAGATTTTTCAGGTCAAGCCGCGGCAAACTCTCAGAATAACGTAAGAGCGATAACAATGCGTCACGCTGATCGCTGGGTAAAACCTGCGGGCGATTATTGAGCAATTCGATGACAATTTTGCTTCCAGCATCAAGTTTCAAAACTGCTTCAGCCAATGATATAGCCTCATCCCTATCGCTATTATTCCAGCGATAGAGCGCCTCTTTTTCGATGCAACGCGCAATATAACTAGAGCTTGGGAATTGTTCTTGCAAAAGATCTGACATTTTTAATGCGTCGGCATAATTGCCTAATTCAAATGCCAACATACAGGCACGAGCCATGGCACGTTCAGCGATATCAGTCTCGGGATAGTCTTCAACTAATGCAGCATAACTGGCATATGCCTCGGTTTTATTGCCTGCTGCTAATAAAGCATCTGCTGCAATAAGTGGAGAGCTTTTCTTCGGCAGGCTTAAACGCTCAAGCTTAACCGATTTTATCAAACAATCTGCCCACATGCGCAGGCCGACTTGAGAATGTGCTGGGCTCGCTGCAGGTAAAATAAAATGTTCCTGCAACAACACTTCGCCATCGACATACAACGACAAGACATCTCCATGCCGTTCGAACATAAAGGAGTAAACGCGATTGGTTTGAAAATCAGTCGCCGCACTCGTACTCATAGTCGGTAGGCCAGCTTCATAATTAATCGAAACATAACTTATTAAATTTCTATGACCGCCAGCCTGACACGAATAACCACTTGGTGCATGCCAACTCAATTGTGGCTGTTCACGCTTGGCTTGTAGAAACATTTCCACTGCATCGATATCTTCATGCCACTCAACATCTACGGTTAATCGCACATTGCCGCGTAATTGCATTTTATGAAACCACATCATCCCCAATTTTTGAATGTGCAGACCAGCATCATCACAATGGGGTGGTGTTATTGCGCGTAAGAAATCACCCTGAGTCCATAAGATGTCATCATAGCGCGCATCAGGATTGGTGAAATCCACATTGTATACTTCTTGCCAATCACCAAATTGATTTAAGTAATCATTTACCAACCAAGTACCAAATGCCAATACGGTGACAACGAATATAGCAACCGTTTGACGCAAGCGCTTACCGCGCACCTCCGCTTCCTGACGTTGTTTTATTAATTTTTGTACTTCTTGCTTCATTTCATCTGGTGCGTCTTCAGGCATCAAAGAAAGTGCCAAATCTAAATCACCGCGACGAATAGCGCAGCGTGCATAAGCAATTTCTAAATCATGCAGCGATTCTTTGGCTTGAATATTTTGATCCCAAATTTGCACAGCAGCTTGATAACGACCGCGCAGTTCTTCAAACTCGCGATAGTCATCAATTTGATCAGCACGCAGTAATTTCATGTCTGCTTCATCACAGATCGCCAGGCTTTCTCGATGACGTCGCCATTCTAATAGCGCGTCACGTAATTGGCTGACCTCCTGATAGCGATCACCTGGCTCTGTACACATCGCCATACGCGCAACATCTAATAAATAACGTGGTATGCCTGACTCTATTTCCATCGGTAATGCATCTAAGATGCCACCGCGCTTGCGTTGCCAAAATTCCTCAGTTGATTTAGCTGTGGTCGGCATGGTAAACGTCAATAAATGATAAAATGTTGCGCCTAAACAATAAATATCACTGCGCTCGTCTGAGCCTTCACAACGCGCTTGTTCTGGACTCATATACGCTGGCGTACCCATTAGTCGACGATGCTTGCGGTTATCATCTTTCATTAACGCAGCACCCCAGTCCACTACCAGGACTTCACCAAAATCACCAAGCATAATATTACCAGGTTTAATATCCTGATGAATAACGCCTTGGGCATGGGCATACGATATCGCATCGCAGACACGCAGCATAATTTCGACGCGATCTTCAAAGGCAGCTATGGTCTTCGCAACCCGACCTTCTTCAGCGTCATAAATTAAATTATCTAAGCTCACTCCCGGTGCTTTACGCATAGTAAAAAATGTGCGGTCATCAGCATCGATATTTAACTCATAAATTGGTAAAATATGTGGATGCTCTAAACTCGCTGTAACACGTGCTTCGCGCACAAAGCGATGCACATTCTTCTCTGCATCATCAACATCGAGATGAACAATTTTTAATGCTACTTCACGGTCGATAAGTTTATCGTATACTGCGAAGACTGATCCGCCTGAGCCCCGGCCCAAACTATCGCGAATAATAAAACGTTGATCGCCATGCTCATCAATTGGCAATTGTACTTCATCAATGAGTCGCGGTGACTCCTGCTCGATTTCCTGCTGTTCTTTTAATTCCGCATCAGCAATCGTCGCGACTAGATATTCTCGTTTTTTATTAAACAGATTCGCTGTGTCCTCGTCATTACGAGTTGCCATCTGTAAGACAATCTGCTCATCGTCTATAGTTTCTAAGTTTTTTTTAGGCAAATCGGGCACGGGCTCATTATGGAAATCTACACACGGAAGGTCAACAGGCGTTAATCTCCAGTATACACCGCATATGACACGTAAGTGCCAATCAATAAGAGATTTAGGCTACTGCTGAACTTCCAGCCAGAATCTGCAGCAATAAATACCACATCATAAAAACGGCGCCAATGCACAAGACGCCGTAAGCCAATGATTTCAATAAATACAGAGTCCGTTTGTTGTGTTTGTTAGCTATACCAAAACACACATTATTAATAGCGAAGACCATCAAAATGATAGCAATCGGTACTAATAGCAATCCAGTCATCCAAACGAGCACGCTCGCACCTCACGCATCTGTTTCAAAGGCTTCTACACTACAATACGAGTCTATACAGCCAAATAGTTTTGCTCATTTGTGGCGGAGATGTTGCTTACGCCATTGTTCCGGTGATTGCTCCATATGTTTGCCAAATATGCGAATAAAATAGTTAGCACTGTTAAAACCACAGGATTGTGCAATACCAGCTATATCCATCTGTGTTTCACGTAAGTAATCACAAGCGTGCCTAAGCTGCAACTCATGAATAAAATCTATAAGCGTCATGCCACTAAATGCTTTACACAGACGCGACATATGACTGGGACTTAAGCGAAAAGCAGCACAGACATCGCGTCGACTGATACCCTCACAGCAATGACGCGCGCACCAATCGCGTACCGCCAACCATGTTGCTTCCGATCCATCTTCCTGACCGCGATGATACGACAATGCATCGCGTGTCTGCCACAAGAGAGTCTGGCAATAATCCTTTATGCGTGAATGAATGAATTGATCATGTGGTAATAATTGCATTTCACGCAAGAGGGCCTGTCCGTATTTATTGAGGACCCGTGGATAAACCCATGTTGCTAATTGACCAACTTCGCGGCGCTGCTTAGCGTTGCTACAATCCTTCAATCCACATAGAATATGATCTTCGTCAAAAGTGATGCGCAGGTAGCGCTTACAACGCTGATGGTGTACATCGACCCAGACCTGGGGTGTAAAGAAAATGCCATCGCCTGGGCCAACCTTAATCGGCTGCATTTCCTGCCCATTATAGACCTGTGCATCAAAATGACCGTCTAAACACAGCATAAAAAATGGAACCCAGGTCATGGCGCTAAAGGCACGTGGTTGCTCAGGGACCCCCTGTTGAAACTGAAAATGGACACTGCTGAGACCTTGCGCCAAAATCCGATCAAGCTCTTCGATAAAGCGTTGTGGCTTTAATAGCGACGTGTCAGGCTTGGGCTGCATAGCATAATCGTGCTATTTGGGCACAAGAAGACAATAGGCACTTCTTTATCGATGTTACAATTAAGGCTGAACAGGAGTATTGGCATGGAATCTTATTTTCGCGAACCACAGGTCGAAGAAGGCAAACGCAACATCATTTTACAGAATCGCTGCGGCAATCGTCTGACCCTCCTCTGCCATGACGACCACTGTGCCTTTGAATTTGATTACAAACCCAATGCCTATCGCCGCAAAGATTATCGTGCGCGCAATTTCTCTAATCGTGATAACAACACCCAATTTTTTAAGCAGTTCACTTTTCCTGACATTCACACCGATGACATCCAGGGTTTTGACTATGATCCCTTCCATACGGTTCTACATAGTAAAAATGAAGCTAGTGCTCAGAACGAAATCCACCTGATTAACCTAGCTCAGCACAATGCCTTTGTCATTAGCGCTCGCTGCCCGCTGTTAATTGGTATTAAACCGCAGCATTCTTTTGTCGTCAGCAATGGCTTGCTCAGCGAAACTTTTGGCGATCGCGGCGAACGTATTCATAGCTTTATAGCATTCACCAATTTTGAAGAAAATCGCTACCGTGTCCTCGATGATGGCACCCATGTATTACAACTCATGGAAAATGATATCCTACTCGTTGGTGCTGAGGAAACCGAATACCTAGCCCAAGTCTGCATTGACACCTTCGCTAATAAAACACTCAATGAAATTAATGAACTGAATGAAGCAGATCTACACCGTGACCTGCGCCACGGCTTACAACGGTTTAATGATCCTGATTGGCAACGCATTTTTGATGTGAACCAACGCGTGGTATGGAGTGGCCTGGATCAAGGTGGCGCCTGCTTTGGAGCGTTAAATAGAATTTATCATCTTATTTGGGTGCGCGATGGCTCAATGACCGCCAGTCATTTTGCTCTCGCCGGCAATACAGACTCAATTAAAATATGGGCACCATTTTTATTAGCCAATCCATCTAAAACCCTACAAGACGATGGCAGCTACCGTGAAGAATTTCTACAAATCGTTGGTAGTCGCTGGACCAAAGCAGAGGATGATGGTTTATTTTATACCTGCTGGTCAATGTTTACTTATTTTCGTTGCACCGGTGATGATCAATTAATTCACGGTGAAGCACTGCCCTTACTCCTACGCTGCGCCCAAGCCCAATTAGAAAAATGCTGGGAACAAGATCGCGGTCTGATGGGCTCTGACACCCTTGGTGAAGATGTGTTGGCTGGCAGTATTTATTACGGCTACGACATAGTGAATGGCAAGATTGCTAAGTCACATCACCACAAAGAAAATGAAAAACAAATCGAACGCTGCTATAGCCTCTATCATCAAGTTAATACGTTTAATGTTTTATCGATGTTACGCATTTTATTAGCGCAACGACCTGATCTGGACGATGGCTTATCTGAGCAGTTTGCAGTCATATGCCAACACATTCAGCAATCACTACGCAGCATTTTCTGCGATAAAAACCAGCAACTCTACTCTATGTATGTGCGTTATGATGATGGCAGTGACGAGTGGGTACCGTTTGGTTATGGTTGCGATTATTGGGAACACGCCTGGGCCGTAAGCCAAGGGCCATTCTTTCCGGTACCTGACTTACAATTGCAAAGTGCACGACTTATTATCGATACCTGGGGCAACTATAAACCATACGGCTACTGCCCGTGGAATGTTCTAGCCCGTAGTTTATCTGAATACGGCTTAGACAAAGATGCATACGCAGATTTATTTACCGATGAAATAAAAGAGGCCCTGCATTGCCCAGAAAAATATCCGATGGCTGGAGCACTCACCGAATATTACGGCGCCACCGAATCATGGCGCGCCCTTCCATTTAGCGCCGGTAGCTTTATTAACAGCACGGCGAGTCAGTTATTGCAAAGCCAAGCCCAAGGTCTCGCTGTGCGTGGTGGTTGCGCAATTTCAAACATAGAAAACTTTCAGTATCGACTCGCACGCATTCATGTGAACAGTAGCGGCGATCAAAATGTAGTAGCAAATTATACGCTCAATGATCAAGACATTCGCTTCAGCTTACAATTACCTGAAAATTTACTGCGCACTGGCACTAACACCATTCAACTAGAGCGCGGCTCAGCACCACAACATCCACGCTTACACGGATCGAATGCAGAATTAATTATGTATAACGAACTTGAAAAGAGTGCCACATTACAACTGAGCAGTGCCATCGATATGGAATTGTGTGTAGAAAATTATGATACTGAAAGAATGACGTTTAATGATGCTAATAACCAAAGCATTGCACCACAAATAACTGAAATGCCCGATACACCCTACACTATGCTCAGCATCAGTGGACACCCACAGGTTAAAGTTGAGATACGAATTTAATTACCAAATAATCCGTGCTTGCGTATGGCCTTGGGGCTCATGCCTGTGCTACTGCTGACAAAGCGTGAAAGCGCAAAGGCATCTGAAAATCCATATGCCTCAGCAATCACTGATAAATTGTGCTCGGTACTCATTAACTCATCAACGATGCGTTGACTTAATTTGCGTCGATGCCAGGTTCGCGGTGAGCAGGAAAAATGTTTTTGAAAACTACGTGTAAAATGATGACGACTCACACCCATGCGTTCGGCTATCTCACTTATCTGGCCTGTCAAAACCGGTGCGCTGCTCAAGATATCTAAAGCTAGTTGCCATTTTTGACCACGCTCAAAACGTTCCTGAATAGTTGTCCAATCACTATCAAGTATTAAGGCAATTTGTTCACGCAATAACGCTTCAGCGAGTAACCAATCTGCTGGTTTTTTTAAATGTAAAATATCCCACGCATCGTCACATAAAGCGACGTTGTTTTTATGCAGCAGGGTAAACGGAATGTCTTCATCAAGCACATCACAGCCACCGGGCCCTTCAACACGAAAGTGAAAAGCAGCAAGACAAAAGCCATCGGGAAATTCAAAACGATAGGGCCGGCGCGCCGATAAAATACACACACGCCCAGGCGTTAGATCAAAACTGGTGTCGTCATCTTCAGCGACCACACGAGCTTTGGCGCTGCTACACTTGGGAACAAAAAACAGGCGTTGGCAATCCATGCTGTTACGCCCCAGATGATCATCGAAACGGGTCGGATGGGCATGGGAAATCTGCACCTGCAGGTGCTTGGTCAACAGTTCACGATTGATGCCATTCATGATGTGAAAGACCATGATCACTCTCCAACTGACGTTAACAACTCCTTTTGTGCCTATTTCAAGTCTTTAAACATGTCTGAAAGGGACTCACTGCGCACTAATACAAGTGTTTCCTGTAAGGAAACTATAGACTTGCCTTTTGCTCGGGTGTTTCATCATAGGAAACCCATCAGTCAGCCAAAGGAATAGAAGATGACTTACAAAAAATCTCGCTCAGAAATTCTCTCTGATTTACGTGCGAAAATCGATCGCGGCGAAGCCATCATTGGTGGCGGTGCTGGCACTGGCATATCTGCCAAGTGTGAAGAAGCCGGCGGCATCGATTTAATCGTTATTTATAATTCAGGTCGCTATCGCATGGCTGGTCGCGGCAGTTTGTCTGGTCTCATGCCCTATGGCAACGCCAATGAGATCGTAAAAGAAATGGCGCATGAAGTTATTACTGCTGTTGATCATACCCCAGTCCTTGCCGGTGTTTGTGGCACTGACCCCTTTATGTTGCTAGATCATTTTTTGGATGAATTAAAGGCACTTGGATTTAATGGCGTACAAAACTTTCCGACGGTTGGTTTATGTGATGGATTATTCCGTGCTAATTTAGAAGAAACCGGCATGGGCTATCAAAAAGAAATCGACATGGTCGCAGCTGCCCATGATAAAGACATGCTCACCACACCGTATGCATTTAATACGCAGGAAGCTGCCGACATGACTAATGCTGGCGCTGATATAGTTGTTGCGCACATGGGCTTAACCACAAACGGTAGCATCGGCGCACAAACAGCGAAATCACTTGATGAAAGTGTTAAAGATGTGCAGGCCATTGTTGATACCTGTAAAAATATTCGCAGCGATACCATCGTTCTCTGTCACGGCGGTCCGATTGCTATGCCTGATGATGCCGCTTATGTACTCGAACGCGTAAACGGCGTTGATGGGTTCTATGGCGCAAGTTCGATGGAACGCTTGCCAACTGAAATTGCTATTACTGAGCAAATTAAGAAATTTAAAGCGATAGCACAATTACAGGGAGCCCAGGCATGAGTAAAACCATTTTAATCATCGGTGCCTTCGATACCAAAGGCGAAGAATATCAATTTGTAATTAATGCGATTAAAAATAATGGTCATCAAGTACTCACCGTTAACACTGGTGTACTTGGCAGTACTGATTTATTCAAGGTTGATTATGAAGCAGACGTCGTTGCCAAAGCTGCTAACGGTGATTTAGCTGCATTACGCGCATCCAAGGATCGTGGCGATGCAATGAAAGTTATGTGCGCTGGTTCTGCTGCATTAATTAAGGAATTACATGGTGCACAGAAATTCGACGGAATTTTTGGCATGGGTGGCACTGGTGGCACTACCGTTGTGACTGCTGCTATGCGTGAACTCCCCTTTGGCTTTCCTAAGCTTTGTGTATCGACAACAGCAGGTGGCGATGTCTCTGCTTATGTTGGCACACGTGATATCACGATGATGCCATCAATTGTAGATGTCGCTGGGTTAAATCGCATTAGCAAAATGGTTTTTACCCGTGCTGCTGGAGCTATTTGTGGCATGGTCGAAGCTGTTATCGAAAGCAGTGCTGAAGAAAAACCAATTATCACGGCAAGTATGTTCGGTAATACCACCGAGTGTGTTGATGCCTGCCGTGAGCAATTAAGCGGTAAGGGTTATGAAGTCTTAGTCTTTCACTGCACTGGCACCGGTGGCAAAACCATGGAAGCCTTGGTTGATGAAGGCCTCGTCGACATGGTGCTCGATATAACCACCACTGAATGGGCCGACACCCTATGTGGCGGTGTATTCGATGCTGGCAATACGCGCCTAGATGCGGCCGGCAAAGCTGGCATTCCGCATTTAATTGTTCCGGGCTGCATCGACATGGCCAACTTTGGCGGTCCCGAAACGGTTCCAGAAAAATATAAAGGACGAACCTTATATGAGTGGAACCCATCAGTCACCTTAATGCGCACCAATGTTGAAGAGAATAAACAGATGGGCAAAATATTTGCTGAAAAAGCAAACGCCGCACAAGGTCCGGTAGCCTTCCTCATTCCAAGCCAAGGTGTTTCGAT
>JANQLF010000268.1 GCA_028280785.1 Planctomycetota bacterium | reverse complement strand
ACTACTATCGGTTCAAGGGTTGCCATGTTATAACGATCACCGGTAACTTTACGTTCGGGAAAAATTCTAAAATAAAGTACATCCAATTGAGCTTGGACTTTCCCATCGAATTTTGCTCCAAATACCATTTTTTCCAATAACTGTGGTTTTCGTACAGGAAGTTTAGTGAACCGCCTTAAAAGATTCTGTTTATTTTCCTCATAAACACGTTGACCATTTAAATACACGCCACCCTCGTAATTAAGCAGATCCCAATCAATAGCTATTTCAACAAAACCATCTTTGTCCATAGCGCGCCAAATATCTTCATTTGGAATTCTATGGATTATATCCCACTTGGTATTTCTATAATCACGACGGAGCTTGACGGTATGCACTTCCTTGCTTACATAACAATCAACAAGCGCTCCTGTTTTATGTGATCCACTGAATAGGATTTTATTCGCAGTATCATCTTTATAAAGCGGCTTCATTCTAAAAACCAAAAAACCTTTATCGAGTACAAAGCCCTTGCCTTTAAAATAAAATCTAAAGAAGTTATTTTTCGTATTGCCAATGTTGAGAAGACCATCTTTAATAGCCGCTGCCGCAATATCTTCAGATTTTGTTAATTTCCCATGGGAGTTGAGACGTAGTTTTGTATTCCCTGGTTGAAACACATCCCCTATCAGAAGCTTCAATTGATCAAGGGGCTCCATTTCATCAAAATCACGCGGTAGCCGAGAAACACTCTCTTGTAAATCGACAGCAACGGGCTCTTTAACCGCTACCTCAGGTTCTACCTCCTCCATTTGTTCTGGCTCTTGATTTTCTGGTTCTTTCTGAGCTACATCAACGCCTTCCGGCTTCTCCTCTATTACCTTGTTGTCGACAACAGTATCTGGCTCAGCCTTCTTTGCAGGTTCAGAATTCTCGTTGTCTTTTTCTGGCACCACCTCTGTCTTGAGTGCTATTTTACGTTGATGCTCTTGCACAGCCTCTTTACATTGTTCTTGTAAGCGCACTTGTCGATCAGCGAGTAATTCAAATCGTGCGTGCCGCGGTATCTGTAAATTTTGAGCTATTTTCAAAGCTTCTTCATTTTTACCTTGCTCAAGCAAAGCATTTATTTGCTGAAACTGTTTAGCTGATTGTGTTTCTATTTCACCAGCTATGTCTCTGAGTATTTTATTATCAGCTGCCAATGCAGCAGCGGCTTGGCGCCATGCCTCCACAGGGTTAGCGGGAAAATCATTACGCCTGTAATCTTTTTTTTCCTCCTGAGTAGCAACGTTTTCTTGCTGATGACTTGGCTGACTATCGGCTGAACTTAAACTCAATCCGACAACAACAGCGATTACCACTACTGCTACGATCGCGAAGACAACGATCGGATTACCTTTTTTCACAGGTGTGCGATGACGGCGTTCGTGACCATGTGAGGTAATAACATCATGCTCTGATTTCTTGGCATGACGCGCCGTTGATTTCTTGATTGCCTTAGTTTCGTGTTCCTTTTTCAATTCCGGCGGATTAAAACTTCCCTGCTCGCGCACAATTTTGCGATGCAGAGTGATATGACCAGCAGTCAAAAAAGTAAAACGATTTAAATCTGGATTATTAAGATCACTAAAACGCGCTATGTGCTGATTTTGAACTTCAATTTGTTTGGTGCTGCGACGTTGCTGAGGTCCAACTTGCTGACCCGTATCAACGCAGACTTTACAGACCGGCTTACCTTGGACGTAAATCGCAAAACCATGATCCAAATCATCAACATGAATCAGCGCATGGCAGCGGCTACACGGGACTGGTGGCGCAGCTTGTTGAGGCATCGAGTCTGGAATTTTCCTTAGTGGACGATGGCGGTGAAGTCTGCCTATCCATGCTATGGAATCCTTATTTTAGTCCAGTCGCATCAGCCCTGTGCTCAGCCCGCACAGTATCACGCTAACTTCATTAATACTAAGGGCTTCCATCTAAGATCGGCTGTCCGTTTTGCCCTGCAATCTTCTTTCTGAAGTATTCCTCGAGACCAGTGTCCCCATCAGGCACATTCGCAGCCTGACACTTCGGTGCATCATGGTCGATATGATTAGGGACTGGATTATCGAAAGTCGGCCAATCTTTGAGCTGGGCCTGTAATTCTGAAATTTCATCCTGATAAGCGGGATCATCATAGCGATTTTCTAATTCATTCGGATCGTTTTCTAAATCGAAGAACAGCGGCTTTGCTGATCCATGCACTAATAATTTTCGTGTCTGCGAACGCGACATATATTCATCGTGGAAATGGCCTAAAACAAATTGTGGATCATGAGATTGATCAAGCACATTGCCGCCAGACATCGAATCAGGCACAGTAATACCAGCAGCACTCAAAAGCGTTGGTGCTAAATCAATATTATTAATCAAGCGCTGGTCACGTTCCGGTAGTTTGTGATCAGCAGCAAATTTAATAATCAGCGGTACACGCATGACGGTTTCATACATCCGCGAACCTTTAAGTATGCGATGGTGATAACCCATATAATCACCGTGATCACTGGTATAAATAATTATAGTATTATCATAGAGACCTTTTTCTTTTAACAGCGACACCATTCGACCAACATGATGATCAATTTGCGAAACGCTGGCGTAATATAAAGCCATGACACGTTTGCATTCTTCAGCAGTTAATCCATTAAAATCGAAAAACCCCTTACCATCATCACCATGAATAAAATCATCGGTCCAACCGGGCAGTAAGCTGAGCTCTTCTGGATTATACATCGTATCCCAAGGCTCCGGTGGATCATTGGGATGATGTGGTTTAATAAAACCGACCATTAAAAAGTTGGATTCATCTCCCCATTCTTGAATAGAGCACATTGCCTGCTCAGCAATCCATGTTGTCGAATGATGTTTTTCATCTAAATCACTGCGCATTGAACCATATTGTTGCCAATAATCATCCGGTGCTTGATCGCGATATTCTTGAACCTGATCGATTAAATCCAATCGATCAAATGTATCTTCGTCACGCAACCAACGATGATAATCATCGTCGTAACGGCCCGGACCGGCCTGTTCGGCCAGGAACATCTTATCAAATCCAACATCTAAATATGTTGGGGTAAAATGCATTTTACCAACGGCCGTTGTCGCATAGCCATTTTCGCGCAAGCAACGCGGTAAGGTTGGGGTATCAGGAGATAATGTCGAGGAATTACTAATGCCACGATGCTCGTGTACATACAATCCAGATAATAGTGAATAACGTGACGGGGTACAAATCGGATACGGGCAAAAACTATTTTCAAATACCACACCCTCAGCTGCGATTGCATCAAGATGCGGTGTTTTAATTTCTTTATTACCATAAGCACCAAGACAATCGAAACGATGCTGGTCAGCATGAATTAACAAAATGTTTGGTTTTTGACTCATAACACTCAACCCCTCAATAGTACACCGCTTTATTTGGCGTGAAATAGAGTATCTGATTCAGTAAAACCTGCGCAAGGTTTTGATAAGCGCTAACAAATGCATTGCTTATTTATTAATCGAAATATCTACCTGCGCCTGCCCTGTTTTCTTCTGTGGAATCAATTCCAAACGCAAGCGCGCCATGCCAATAGTTGAGGAATTATCTATGGTATAGGAATTGAACGGATAGCAGGGAAAATGTAAAACACCGTCACAGCGTAGCTTAAAACTGACTGCTCCATCATGAGTCTTAAACTGCGCGCCTTTTTTTAGGTTTATTTTTAAGCGTTTTTTACTGAGTTCGTATGTTTTATTGCCAACTGTAATCGCATTTCCAGCTTTCCAATTAATCATGAAACCAAAACGCAGGTTCTTGCGCGTCTCTCCTGCTATCTGCTGACCGATAACACAGAGCTTTTTGCTGCTCATAATGTCAATATCAACGGCCCCATGAAAGAAACTTTGGTAATGAGCACGTACTCTGAGTGTTTTTGATTCAGTATGGAGCTGTCCGCCATAAATGCTACCTAATGACGCTCCGGTGCTATCGTAAAAGGTATCATGTTTGGGAATGTTTTTGTCTTGTGACCCATCAATGAGCAGCCCAAATTTCTTATGCCAGACACTGAAAATTTTACCATAATCTAATTTCCACGGCGTTGGGTCGACCACCACGGGGTTAACAGATAAATTAACCTGCCATGATTGTTTGCGAATAAATGCTGTATGGTGCTCGAGATAATTAATTCCAGACCACTGCTTTTCTTTTTCAACGTTACCTGATTTTCTATGAACAAATGCTTCCAAGACACGCGCACAATCTTCACCCTGCGGTCTTTTTGTCCCTTTTTTGAGCTTGGCCTCTAAGGCTTGATGAAAATAGGCACGCCCTTCAGCGATGCTTGATAAACCCAATAAACCCCAGGCACTGATATCCTGTTTATACTGATTTCGACGATCACATATTTCGACCAAGGTATAATCAGGAAAAGCAATGGTCCTCGTATAATCTAAAGATTTGAGTAATGCTGCCTTATATTTTTGCCCAGGCATTTCTTTATTCATACGTGCAACACCAGTCACCGATACACCATTATACACACCAACCGGCCCATTACCTTCTGCCCAATAACCAGCTTCTCTTTGTAAGGCAACAAAGCGATCCATAAATGTTTCAGCGACAGTGCACCATTTTTTCTTACCTAAATATTTACCGCCTAAATACAAAGTACTCGCATACAAACTCGTATGATTCGGACTCGTTCCAAATGAATACGAGTTAAATTTCGCCTGACTTAAATAAGAGCCCAGCTTGTGCTCAAGGTGCGTGCACGAGCGGCGCATTGCTTGCTGCCAGCGCTGTAGTCGTTGTTTGCTCAGCTTGTGCTTGATTAAATTGAAGGCGTCAATCCAAAAGGTCAGCAAACGTTGATCCAACCAATGTCCTTCATGACCCCAGGAATAATAATACATCAAGCCTTCTTTATTAGTATTCCTCGCAATATGGTCACCAACTTTTATTAATGAGGTCAAGACCTCCTCATCGCCATAAAGCGTATTACCCTCAAAGCGCCTAGCGTATGCATAAGCCATCGGATAAACGATTTGCAAATCATAGGCTGATGGCGCTTCCGGAACCTCTTGAACAAAGACTCCATCGTCATTTTGGCGTGGCATGAGAAATTTAATGCCATTGATAATGTGTAACAATACCTGCTTTTTAATACGCTGCTGATTGATCATCTGATACTCTTGGCTTGTGGAATCCACAATAATAAGCCCGACTTCCGTAGAAGGAAGCCGGGCTTAGACATTTAATGCGTCAAATTATCTAATCTATTTTAACAATGCGTCTATGATCTTCCCACGAGCCTTTATCAGCTTCTCGCTATCATTGAGTATCGCAGCAAATTCAGAATCACCTACTACCTTTTCTTCGGAATGGTAATCGGCTGCTAAGAATCCACGCAGTTCATCAAGCAATGCTTGATCAGCCTTACCGGCCTTCACCTTTTCTTCCAGCAAAGCCAAGTAGCGACGGTCATCAATACCCTCACGCCAGCCGCACATACCAGGTGAGCCAATCGGCTCCCCTAACCAATTTGGGAAAACCATGATCCAATCTGAGCCCCACGAATCCATGTCATTAAATGGATTGCCGTTTGGCCAATAATATGCCCAACCATAGGTGCCATCGGCGTGATAGCGCCACGGATTAAAACCAGCATTGTAACGAAGTATTCCAACATTCATCCGCGCGTTAAACGATGTGTAGGTATACATTTTATTCTTATTGTCTTTGACCCACTTTTCGTTTTGGCCAAAACTGCCATTGCACGACAGCATATCGATAAAGCCCTTATGCTGGGTCGTATAGTTAAAACGATTCAACGACACACCAAAAGGTTTTAAATTAGGTGTATGCTCCTTCATCAACGCTGCTAATTCTTTAAGCGACTTAAAAGCACTACGATTTTGCACGGCCTCATCCAAAGTGATATAGAAATTCTTCGGATACTTGCCCGATTTGACGCGTTGATCAATGCCTTTGAGCATTTCAATGAGCGTCGCTTTTGACTTGATGCGGTTAAGCAGCGTGAAGCCCTGCTTCTTAGTACCAACATACCACAAGAAGGAATGATCCATTTTATATTTTTTCAATAGCGCAAAATACTTGTCCCATTCGCTGAAGTCAATTTTGTCATTAATGTAAGGTGCAAATGTTGGCCACGCCGAAGTACTATTACAACCTGAGGCTGCTAAATTTTTTATCTTCTCCTCACTCACACTACTTTGCATGTAGTATCCGTAGGCTACGTCCACTTCTTCTGGCAACGCGAAAGGCAAAATCTCAATACTAAGATCAAAACTATGTAATTCTTTTTCTCCAGATTTAACTGCAATATTTACCGCATGCTTACCTGCCTTAGCACCACTGTTCGCTTCGACAATGACATACCATGCACGCGCTTCGTTATTCCTAATCGATGGCGCTGGATATAAGGCATCAGGCCACAAGCGATTTGGTGCCTCGTGCCAATTCTTTGAACTGGTACCGCCCTTGGTCCGTAGTGGCACATTTTCAACCCAATAGATCTTAGCGCTTAAACCTTTAGGCATCGCTTTTTTCAATGACAAAGTCACATCACTTAAATCAGCAACTGCCTTAATCGCCAATTGCACAGGCTCGGTTTCATTTTTTGCCAAACGAACCGAAATTGCAGCACTTCGTTCTTTTGCGCTCGGCACTGATTTCTTATAGACTGGATTCATGTAGTTACGTGTGAACGGAATAAATCCACGTTTTTGGTCAGCGGTCGATGCATTCAATGGTAATTGATCATCGTACTTACCGACAAAGGTCAGTTTCTTTGCGCCCTCATAAGCCGCAACAGTATTCTGTGCAACATAATCACGATAGGTTTTTAAGAGTTTATCCTTGGATGGGACATGAAAGGACATTTGAATAATGCCAGGGCTCGCTGAGCCACTGTCACTATTGCGTAGAATCATCGCAATCTTGCCGTCTTTGATAAATTTCTTGGCGTAAGCGACATCAAAGCCGAGTTCGACTGTTTGCAGACCATCTTTTTCAGCAATCACTTGTTTCGTCGGTGAACCCCAAGCACCAACACCGGCTAAAAACGTTCCGGGCTTTGCTTTGCCCGATAATTGCAAAGAAAGCATAATAACACCTCCCTCAGGCAATTTCCCCGTGATCGGCACATTACAGTAAGCAGTCATCTTCGGTTTTAACTTAGCGACAGCCTTACCGTTTTCGGTGCTAAATGCCCAGCGCTCTTGTGGATGAAAGTTTTCCTTATCCCCACCGCCGAGAGCGGCTATTTCTTCGCCTGCCTGCAATGAAGTACAGCACACTAAGAGCACACAAGCACAAATCTTTTGAATAAGAGACATAGTTTCTCCAGCAAACGAAGATCGTTTGAATAGGAAGCTGAAATGGTTTCCAGTTTAATTAATCAAGCACTACGATTAAACGTGGGGTAAATGCTGTATCAATCGGCTCATCACTTGAGATGAATGGTACAGCGCCGCCATTGTAGAGCTTTTTGTATTCATCAACCTTACCATCCAATCCTGGATGCACATTATTCAATTCTTTTGGTAAATCCTTACCTATCAGAAAACCGTTATTTTCTAGCTCACCTGAGACCCATTCTTGTACTAGCTGAGTCACATCAGCACGCGCACCAGGAATTTGCAATTGCTCAGGATCGATAACTAATTCTGAATACTGTTTCGTGCGATCTTCGTCGCTACTTGCTAAATGAGCGGTCCATTTGGTTGGATAGGCTTGATACAAATAATTTGGCATACCTTCTGATAAGCCTCTTTTATCAACGTGGTATTTCTTCTCGCGCTGCCCTTCCTTCCAGGTTTTCTTCATCGCATAGATAGGGAAAGATTGCTTCAATACTGGTGGTAAGTACTTTTGGTTTTGTTTAATCGATAACTTCAAATAGGCCGCTTTTACCTTTTTCCCTTTAATTGCGTCTAAATTAAAGCGAAATAAACCACGTGCGTAGAAGGAAGCTTTTCTATTTACAATCCAATAACCCACATCCACACGATTAGATTGAGGACTAATAATAGAAGTTCGGTCATTTTCATAACCACCGTAAGAAAAAGTCATATCGTCAACACCAGCATACGTTTCACCATTTACCTGAGCACCATTGCGGAAAACCATGACATTACCTTCGCCATGTTTCTTAATTAATTTCGGCAAATCACTATCAGGACCTTTATTGCCGGAATCATTAATGATTTCTACGGTGTATTCACGAGTCAACTTTTGACTGGTCATTTTTGGATATTCCCAAGTCAATTTAACCGTGTGCTTACCTGATGGCGCCGAATAAGGAACATTAAAGAACCAATCTGAAGTTCCACCACAACCACAACCGCGGTCTGGTTTAATCACAGTCTCAACGGTTTTTCCATCTTTACCCATACACTCGATAACTGCCTTCACCCACGTTGCAGATTTATGATTTATGCCGACCGGCTCGCCTTTAGCCCGCACAATCCAACTGTTACCAAATTTATCGCCTGGTTTGAAGGTACCAAAATGTGCATCAGGCACGATTCCTAGTTCGGTAATCTCTAATTCATGATCAGGATATTTTTGAAAAAAGGCCCTTGAAGAAATACGACCAGTCTTGCCGCGCTTCGGTGCATCTTCATTCTTTTTCCAATGATTGCCGCTACACGACTGAAATTTTTTATTACCCAATGCCAAAGCATCTTTAATTGGGCTTTCCAGAACGCCATCTGCGGCCATTAAGGCAGTGCAGAAGAGCAAGGCTGATAAAAGTGATAAGATTCGCATGAGAGGAACTCCTAATAAGATATTTCTTAATTAATGTTCTTAACTTTTCCGTACATGACATAGACCTGTGTCATGTCCTTTTGATTTTTCCATAAACCACCGCTAAAAATAATGTCCATTTTACCATCGCCATTGACATCGCAGCTGGTCAAGAGTGGACTCAGTGCTTGTGGCTTATGAATGACTTCGATTAACTGACTGTGACCGTCTTTTATCTCGAAAAAGGCAATCACTTCTTGTTTTGGATTTTCTGGTGAACGCATGACACCCACATATTCAGTAACGTTGCGGGTTTTCGCTGTTCCTGAATAATTCCAGGCCCAAGCACACTTACGCGCTTTATTTTTATCACGATCTCCACTGAACTTTAACACCTGACATTGCTTAACAGTGGTTTGCTTAAACGATAATGAATTACCTTCTTTGATACCTGAACATAATTTATAGGAACCACCGGCAAAAGGCATGTGCATAAAATCTAAGACACCGTCGTTATTCCAATCACCACCACCAGCATACATACCGTGATTTTTCTTTTCCATTTCGAAAAAGGTTTGCTGCTTGAATGTTGGTTGATCGCGATTCGTAGCTTGATTAACCAATAAATAGGTACGACGATAGGTGTCACTGTAAACAATGTCTAACCAACCGTCACCATTCCAATCAAGCGCTAATGGCTGAACTTGTCCACTTGATTTGCAGCCACAGGAAACGCTCAAATTCGCACTTTCTAATTTCAATTTATAGGCGTTGCTCCATGAAAAATCAGGAGCCGCGTTCGTACCCTTATTTGGAATTAACCAAATACCGCCTTTGGCTGTGTCCATACCGTCCTTGGCGCCGAGTATAAGGTCATTCACCCCATCCCCATTATAATCCGCAGCGTAGGGGCAGCCCTGTGCCTTGCCTGTTATCAAGGCGTCACCACTTTTGCTGGTCAATGCCACGGGCGCCTCAAAGAGCGAAGAGGGCTTGACCTCAGCCGCTGCTAAGCTGATCAGACTGATACTTAAAATGGTGGCTAATCGCAGAATCATGGTGTTACTCCTAAAACAGGCCCCGCCTCATCCGGGTGGCTTCTGCTCCTATCTATAGGATCGGCAAAACCAATGTCAACCAATTAAACGTACCTTTGGTATGTTTTAAGTGGTAAAACCCTATTTACATTGGGTTTTTGTTCCTATATTGGTATGTTTTACGGTATAGTTTAAGGAAGAAAGTATGTCACAACGCCAACGCCGCTCCCCCAAGTACGAACGAGCCCTCAGCGCTCTACAAGAACGCATCGAAGATGGTGATTATCCCTACCGTGAATTCCTACCCCCCGAACGTGATCTCGCCGAAGATCTTGGCATCAATCGTCAGACACTGCGCAAAATCCTAGTCGCTCTGAATGAAAAGAAGCTCATCGAGCACGAAGCTGGGCGTGGCCACCGCGTCACCTACGCCCTACTCAAACCCGTGGTTAAAACCAAAGAAAAAATCGCCATCGTTTTCTATCGCCCTGCCGATTACATCCAAATCGACGGTTATTACGGACCGATTTTTTCAGGCATTGCCCAATTAGCCGAGGCCAATCACAACTGGCTCACCCAACTCCTTAATGCGCAACGACCGATAGAAGAAACCCAGGACTTAATCATCAGCGAAAATATCAAAGGCATCGTCGCTCTCGGTATCATGAAGCCCGATATTTTATCTGAATTAAAATCTTTAGACATTCCCATGGTCGCCATTGACTACGACGCAACCAAACTCGGCATCGATTCCATTGTTGAAGATGATTACAACTCTGCCTATCAGGCTTGCCAACTCTTAACCCAATTTGGTCATCAACACATTGGCTACATCGGCATGATTCGCGGTAGTGAAAAAGTCGGCTTCCAAGAAGAAGCGAGTTCAGTTCTGCGCCAAGCTGGTTACACCGCCGCATTAAAAGATGCCGGTATTACCGATACCTACACGCATATAGGGCCTTCAGGCATTGCTGGTGGCATTGATGGTTTTAATCAGCTCTTTGATGAATATCCACAGCTCAGTGCGATGTTTTGTTTCCAAGATCAAGTCGCTGTTGGGGCAATGCGTGCAGCGCGTGATAAAGGCCTGCGTGTTCCCGAAGACTTTAGCATCATTGGCTACGGCGATGACCATCAGGTGAACACATTAATTGAAGAAGCCCTTACCACTATTCGCAGTGGTTCCAGTCAAAAAATGGCCAGTTCAGCAATGGATTTATTGCGCAAACGCATGCGCAACAATGAACGCCCTGCAGAGAAAATCACGCTTGATGGCGAACTAATTGTCCGCAACTCAACCGCACAATGTAAAAATAAAGCTGTTATTTAATTTAATTAAATAAATAATTTAAGCAGAACCGAGAAAAATATGCAATTTACCATGTCAAATCAGCAATTTTTAGATGCGATTAATTTAAAGCAGAGTAAATTTAAATCAGTTAATCAACTGATTTTAAAAGGCGAGATCGACCAAGCTGCTCTACATTGTGCAACGATCATGTTCTCCAAGCCATTCAAACAAGCTGTCAAAGAAGCAGATGTTGAAAAAATAGCAGCACACATCAATAAACGCTACCCCAATGCCCAAATTGGTCTAAAGCGATCTACTGGTAATTACGAAAAACAGACCAAATACGTTAACATGCGCTGTCATGTTCTTAATAACTGCGCACGACTATTACACCTCAGCGGCAGCAAAAAATACC
>JANQLF010000228.1 GCA_028280785.1 Planctomycetota bacterium | reverse complement strand
CCTAGCCAGGATGATATTCAGGTAAACGGCTTTGCTATTCAATGTCGTGTAACCACCGAAGATCCAGCAAATGGCTTCTTACCGGATTACGGTCGTGTTGTGCATTATCGTTCAGCCTCAGGTATGGGAATTCGTTTGGATGCTGGTACGGTATTCTCAGGTGCGATTGTCAGCCCGTATTATGACTCGCTGTTGGTGAAGGTCACCGCGCGCGGCCGTCGCTACACTGATGCGATTAATCGCATTAAGCGTTGTTTGTCTGAATTCCGTGTTCGCGGCGTTAAGACCAATATTCCATTTATTTTAAACTTGGTGAAGAACCAAGACTTTGTTGATGGTAAATGCACCACGCGTTTTATAGACAATACACCGTCGTTGTTTGACTTCCCTGTGCTCAAAGACCGTGCAACGAAGGTGCTGTCGTACATCGGTGATACCATTGTGAATAAAAATGAATTGGTTGAAAATCGTCCTGTAGCATTGCGTCGCAATCCAGCGCCTTTGCCTGATTACAAAAATGGTTCTGCTGCACCAGCAGGCTACCGTAATAAATTCCTTGAAATGGGCGCTGAGAAATTTGCTCAATTCATTCGCGATGAAAAACCGCTGCTGCTCACTGACACTAGCTTTCGTGATGCGCATCAATCCTTGTTCGCAACTCGTATGCGTAGCTATGACTTATTAAATATCGCTGAAGCCTATAGCCACATGCTGCCGAATTTATTCTCGATCGAAATGTGGGGCGGTGCGACTTTTGACACCAGCATGCGTTTCTTGAAAGAGTGCCCGTGGGAACGTTTAGAAATCTTCCGCGAAAAAGTGCCAAATGTTTTACTGCAAATGTTATTGCGCGCTTCAAATGCCGTTGGATATAAAAATTATCCAGACAACGTCGTAAAAGAATTCGTTAAAGAAGCGGCCAGCAGTGGCATTGATGTCTTCCGTGTCTTTGACGCGCTCAACTGGGTGCCAAACATGAAGGTAGCCATGGATGCGGTTATCGATGCTGGTGCCATCTGTGAAGCAACTGTTTGTTATACGGGTGATTTATTAAATCCAAATCGCCACAAATATGATTTAAAATATTACGTCAACATGGCCAAAGAGCTCGAAGGTATGGGCGCGCACTTTATTGCGATTAAAGACATGGCCGGTTTATGTAAGCCAGACGCTGCAACGCGTTTGGTCAAGGCTTTGAAAGAAGAAGTAGGCCTACCGATTCATTTCCATACACATGACACGGGCGGTATTCAAGCTGCGTCTATTTTAAATGCAGCTGAAGTTGGTTTAGACATTGCTGACACCGCTATGGCGCCGATGTCTGGTGGTACTTCGCAGCCAAATATGAACACCATTTGTGAAGCGCTGAAGTTTGGTGAGCGTGGCATTAATATTGAAACTGAAAAAGTTGACGAAATTGCTGATTACTGGCGTTCGATTCGTGATTTTTATACACCGTTCGAATCACCAGTACTGCCTTCAGGTGCTGACCTGTACAGCCATGAAATGCCTGGCGGTCAATACACGAATTTATACCAACAAGCACGTGCGCTTGGTCTTGCTGACCAATGGGCAGAAGTCTGCCGCGTCTATGCACAGGTGAATCAACTCTTTGGTGACATTGTTAAGGTAACACCGACTTCAAAAGCTGTTGGTGACATGGCCTTATTTATGGTCTCAAATAATTTAACCCCTGATGATGTCTTAGATACCAATCGTGAATTAGCTTTTCCAGCTTCGGTTATAGATTTAATCGGTGGTATGATGGGTCAGCCAATTGGCGGATTTCCACAAGCAGTTCAAGATATTATCTTAAAAGGTGAATCGCCATTATTAGATCGTCCAGGTCAATCATTAGAGCCTGCCGATTTTGACGCAGTCAGTGAAGAGCTCGAAAGTATTATGGGCCGCAAGCCATTACACCGCGAAGTGGTATCTTATATTCTCTACCCAGCGGTATTTAAAGATTTCGTTAAGCATCAGGAAACGTATTCGGATACGAGTATGTTACCGACCCCAGTCTTTTTCTATGGCTTAGAAAAAGATGAGGAAATCGCTATCGATATTGAGCGTGGTAAAACATTAATTATTAGTTTCATGAGCGTTAGCGAACCAAACGACGATGGTGAGCGCCAAGTTTCCTTCGAGTTAAATGGTCAACCACGTAATGTGACTATTCACGATGCATCTGTTGGTGTATCTGAAAATGCTCACGAAAAAGCAGATCCAGATAATGATGCGCATCTCGGTTCCGGTATGCCAGGTATGGTGGTTAATGTATTCGTAGAAGTTGGTGACACCGTGAGTAAGGGACAAAAACTTTTAGTCCTTGAAGCCATGAAAATGGAAACCACGGTTTACGCTGAGGTCGACGGTAAAATTGGCCGACTCTTGGTCAAATCTGGATCACGTGTCGATAAAGAAGATCTCTTATTAACGATCGAATAAAAATTTGAATTTACCCGCTTATCGCGCCAATTTTTGGCGCGATAAGAACGGTAATCGCACAGACGATCATCGTTAGCGGTAGGCCGATTTTAATATAATCACGGAACGAATATTTACCGGGACCATAGACCATTAAGTTGGTTTGATAGCCGAGTGGGGTGATGAAGCTTGCCGATGCGGCGACCATCACGGTTATCGCCCATGGAATTAAGCTACCGCCAAAACCAGTGGCCAGCGCTAATGCAATCGGTGTCATGACTGCCGCTGCTGCGGCGTTGCTAATCACTTCAGTTAAAATTGCGGTGGCAATAAATAACAGGATAAGTGCCGTTAACGGCGAACCCGTTTCTAAAATAATTTTCGCAATGGCGTCAACCAGTCCACACGAATACAGTGCTGCGCCAATGCCGATGGCACCAGCCATGACACAGATAACCTGCAAATCAACTGAGGTGCGGGCCTGACGCACATCTAATACACGCAAAATTATAAATGTTAAAGCTGCTAATACGGCACCTAATATCATTGGAATTAATTGGAAAGAAACTGCAAGCATAACCGCTACAACAATGCCGAGTACTAACCACGGTAACCATTTTTCGTCCGGTAAAGTTTCGTCGATGTCAGAGACCACGTAAAAATTAGGATTAGTGCCGTGTTGCTTAATAAAATCATGGCGCGCTTCTACTAATAAGGTGTCACCAGCTTTAAATATCCAGGCATCCTGATCGGCTGCCGAAATACGCTGACCAGATCGAGCGACCGCCATCACTGCACCGCCATAAATTTTACGAAAACGTCCTTCACCGATACGCGTACCGATTAACGGACTGCGTGCTGCTAAAACAACGGTGGCAAGTACACGGCGTGCGATGCCGGTTTCATGACCGAATAAGCGATCCTCAGCAGGTGTTAAGCCATCAATTTGATGCACAGCTAACAATTCAACGGCTGGGCCAGCAAAAACCAAACGGTCATTAGCAAATAAGCACTCACCAGATTGCGGTGCAGGAATTAATGCATCGCCACGAACAATTTCGGCAGGTGTTAAACCTTGTTTATTGCCAATTTTTATTTCACCCAAGGTTTTACCAATTAACGGACTGTTCTCTGCGACAATAAATTCCAGTGTGAATTCTTCTGGATGTTCAAAGGGCCCATCTTCGAGCCCTTTGTTTTTAAACATAATCGGTGCGATGAAAATAATGTAGACTAAACCCACTGCAGTAATGCACAGGCCAATCGGTGTAATAGCAAAAAACCCAATCTCGACATCGGTTTGTTGTTCAACGATACCAGCGACCAATAAGTTGGTGCTGGTGCCAATAATCGTGCAGGTGCCACCTAAGATAGCGGCGTAACTTAATGGGATTAATAAACTGCGTACACAACGCCCTTGTTCTTTGGCCCATTTAGTAACAGAGGGCAATAACATCGCAACGACTGGTGTGTTGTTGATAAATGCGCTTAGCAAAGCGACTGGCAGTAAAAGGACGGCCATGGCTTTGCGCATGCCATGTTGCTTTTCAAGTAACAATGGTTTGGTCAGTAGGCGCAATGCGCCACTGCGGCGCACGCCGTCAGCCAAGACGAATAACGCAGCGACGGTTAGCACTGATTGATTAGCCCAACCAGCAATCGCGGTTTCAACATCAATAATGCCAAAGCTGACTATCAGAGCTAATGCTGTTAATATGACGACGTCGGCGGGCCAGCGTGTAAACAGCAGGCAGCCGAAGGCCAAGAATACAATTGATCCGCAGAGCCAAGCGTCGAGAGAGAGTTCCATATGAGCCGACGAACGGTAGGGGAATGCGTGCTTTTAGCAATCTATGATGTGCTTGGGAGCATTGAACTTAGGCACTTTTGCTGTTCATGAATTCTGTGGCAGTTTCGCGAATTAAGAGGATGCCCGGATGCTTGATACGACGGTCTGAGGTGATGGCGTAATAACGTTCTGTTGCTCGGTCCATCATGCCAAGGAGCACACTGCCATATTGCTTTTCAATATAGGTACTAGCAATTTCAGGTGCGGCGAACATGCCGTGTCCATGTGATGCGAATAATTTTAACAAAGAGCTGTTTTCAAAATAGGATAAGGATTTGGGTGTAACATTATGAGAATCAAACCAGTTCTCAATCTCACGCGATAAGGTGTTTCCTGCAGTTGGCATGAGGAATGGGTGATCATTGAGGCATTCTGGGAATTCTTTCTTTTGTATTTTACGCTTTAATTGCTTACTGGCAAAAATACCGAGTTCACTTTCGCCCAGGAAATGATTAAACGATTTAATAGTGTGATGAGAAGGAATGGGGCTATCGCTGAGAATCACATCTACTTCATCATTAGCCATATTGGCAAGCAATCGTGGTAAAATGTCTTCGGATACCTGAAGTCGTGAGGCGTGATCAGACTCGAGCAATGGTGCGAGTAAGTGATAGGCGACCACTTTGGGCATCGCATTAACCACGCCGACACGCAGTGGTACTTGGGATTCCACTTCACCATGTTGGATGCTATCCATCAATTCATTGCCCGTTTTGAAGATGCTGTCGGCATAATGGTGAACATGACGGCCGAGATCGGTGAGTCGGAAACGTCGGCCAACCCGTTCAAAGAGTTTGCCGTTCATGTTTTGCTCTAAGGTCTTGATCTGGTCGCTGATGGTCGAAGGCGAGAGCATCAAGGCCTCAGAAGCGGCTCTCAGGCCGCCTTCTCGTGCAACCACGTAAAAATGCCACAGGTGATGGTAGTTTAAGTTACGCATGTGTGCCCCATTGTTCGGTTTAACCGAATATATGCTTTGAAATTTTATGTCTAGTCGAACTAGCTAAGCTGTTATACTAGTGGTTACAGGGAGTTATATATGGATGTACATATTGTTAACAGAAACGTGGAATTGAAGAAAACCCAGGTAGAAACGCTGATTGAACGATGTCAGCGCATGTGTGCACGTTTCCTAGACAGTATTGCTTCAATGACCCTGCGCCTTCATGACATCAACGGCGGAAAAGGTGGTATTGATAAAGAATGCTTAGTGCGGATTCGCTTGAATAACGGTCTGGTGATGACCGCTGTGAAGCGCGAAGAGAATGTTGAGGCAGCCATTGCCAAGACGCTCGATGCTGCACGAGCTTTGATAAGACGCAAATTGGGGGAGCGAAAGCGCTAATGCGAGCGTTTTCGACGAAAGGTCTGCTGCCATGTTAGCCGAAACCACCAAAATTTACCGGGTCGCTGAAAAGGGGCAAAATCGGGAACGACGTCCTATTCCGCGCATAGATATTTCTTTGAAAGCGTTGTTCATAGATCTCTGCATTCTCGCAGTATCGGTCTTAGGTTTGATGTGGGCCAGCCCCATTCTTCATACTGAAGGTGCTGTCGCTGGATTTCAGGTTGAGAATAAATTATTAATTATTGGATTTATTTTATTAATCGGTTCATTTGCTGGACGAGTTGCTCATCATGTGCATTTGCCACGTTTAACCGGATTTTTAATTGCTGGTGTTTTAATAGGACCGGAAAGCCCGATTGAACATTTACGTTTGATTTGGCGCGGTGATTTAATCCATATTCAATTCGTTAAAGATTTAGCTATTGGTTTAATTGCGCTAATGGCAGGTACTGAAATTCGTATGGCCTGGTTGCGTGCGCGCTTTAAGGGTATTTCCAGTGTAATCATCTGGGAAACCTTATGTGTGACCATTTCGATCATGGCCTTGGTATTATTTTTATGGCCACAAATGCCGTTCGCTCAATCCGTAGAAGCGGCAATGATGCCAACGTGGGTTGTGGCTTTATTAATTGGTTTTATTGCCTTAGCCAATAGTCCGATGGTTGTCATCTCGGTGATTAAAGAGAATAAATCTGAAGGTCCCGTGACTGAAATGGCTATGGGTGTATCGGTATTTAAAGATGTTGTGGTCATTTTAGGATTCACCATTGTGATTGCGATTGCTATGGCTTTTGAAGCAGGTGCGAGCGGCCAAACCAGCATTGCTGGCGCTGGTACTGGCGTGTTAATGAAAATATTAATTTCAATTGGTATTGGTTTTGCGATTGGCTTCTTCTTAAAGAAATTCAGCGAGAAAACGGATTTCCGTTTAACTTGGATTTTAATCGGTCTTGCCACCATTGTCGCGATACTTGAGCCCTATGGCATTAAACCATTGTTCTGTTTATTGGCTGCAGGATTTGCCTGTGAGAACTTAGGTCGTCGCAGTGAGCACGGTACGCATCACTTAGAGTGTTCATTGGCTCGTGTGGGTGCCCCAGTCTTTATCCTCTTCTTTGTGTCGGCTGGTTTGCATTTGCATCTTGATGCCTTGTACAGCGCTTGGCCTTTAATTCTGGCAATAGTCGTAGTTCGTGCCTTTATGATTTATGTTAGTGTAGCCATGGCGACTAACGCCAGTCAACAAGAGCAAACCGTGCGCAAGAACTTATGGACTGCGATGATTCCACAGGCTGGCGTTTCGATCAGTTTGGCTGCTATTGTTGCTATTCAGTTCCCTGATTGGGGAGCGATTATGGCTACTTTGATTGTGGCTGCGATTGCGATTAACGAGTTGGTTGGACCGGTGCTCTTTGCCCGTGGTCTCAAGCAAGCTCGAGAATCACAGGATTCGTAAACAGACGCTGACTACGAGGGCATTTTGTGATTGCCTCTGTCAAATAATAAGCATTTCTCCTTGATTTTGGTGGTCCGAGACGAATGTCTTGGCCGCATTTCAGGAGCACATTTATGCGAATTCTTTTACTATTTGTTTGCACTGTGGCCTTTGCCATCGCTGCAGACCCATACGCAAGTTTACAGTTTACCGATGGTAAATCTCGAAGCGCAGCTGACTTTGCTGGACAGGGTGTCGTCACCGTTTATTTCTGCGGACACTGACCAAGCTCTAGAGCCTTCATCGGTGATGAGGCAAAAAAAGTAGCTGAGCAAATCGAATCAGGAAAACTCCCAGGTCATGTGATATTAATTACGCCGGATATAAAAGGTCCTGCGTTAAAAGCATTTCAGGACTCTAAAGGCGTGCAAAACGCTTTGGTCGCACACGATCCTGTTAATAATAAAAATATTTCTTTAAATAATATTCTGCAATGCTTCCAGGTTGATCCTAGTGGCAGTGAGCGTCGCGTTAATTCACAAGGTCTGAGTGGTGCGTCGAAGGCTTTATTGTCATCTGGTAAACATCGAATCAGTAAAGAAGGTATTGCCGATCAAAAGGCTTTGGATATTTGGTGGATGCTTGAGCGCGGACGTGATGGTGTCATTGCGCCATTGGTCAAGTTAGCCAAGAAAAATGATGACTGTAAAAAACTATTAGAAGCAGTTCAGTCGAAGTATGACAGTGGTTTTGCTGAAATTAAAGAGATGGGTGTGAGTATTGATGCCTACGACGCATTAGAGGCGTTAATTATTGCTCATAACGGGTTGGATACGAAAGACGCTAAGAAGCACTTAAAGTCACTGGCTAAAGAAAAATCTTTGAAGGAAGAGTTAAAGGCACGCGGTGTCTATATGAAAATTCAACAAATGTTGAAATCAAACAAGCCGAAAGATCAAAGTGCAGGTCAAGCCGGTCTTGGTGAATTAGCCAAGCGTTACCCTGATACTAAATATGGAAAATTAGCAGCAGGAAAATAAAAGGGAAAGCATGTCTCAACCACAATTAGCCGTTCAGCTTTATTCCGTTCGCGATAACTTTAATGAAGATCCCAAAGCCACCATTCAGGCTGTTGCTGACATGGGTTATGCTGGTGTGGAATTTTTTGGTCAGCCACAACACAAGGCCGAAGATCTTAAATCGTATTTGGATGATGCTGGTATCGTTTGTTGCGGTTGGCATACACCCTTTGCAAATGTCCAAGAGGACACATTGGCTGAATGTATTGCTTTTAATAAGGCTTTAGACAATCAGTACGTCATTATTCCTGGTCTGCCACCAGAATGCAAAGAGACACTTGCTGATTGGGAAAAAACCGCGGCATTTTTTAATGATTTATCGGATAAGCTCGGTGCAGAAGGCATGCGTACTGGTTACCACAACCATCACACTGAATTTATCGAAATGGATGGTAAGATTCCTTGGGATGTGTTTTTCGAAAACACTAAAGATGAAGTCATCATGCAATTGGATATGGGTAACGCGTTGAGCGGTGATGCTGATTTAGTTGGCACGCTTAAAAAGTTTCATGGTCGCGCAGAGACCGCCCACATTAAACCATTTAAGCAAGGTCTCGAGGGTCGCAGCGCTGGTTATAAACCCTTAATTGGTGAAGACTCAGTGCCATGGCCTGAAGTCTTTGAACAGTGCGAAAGTGGTGGCTGCAAGTGGTACATTGTTGAGTATGAAAGTGATCAGTATCCACGTCTTGAAGCAGTGGAACGATGTCTAAATATTCTCAAAGACATGGGTAAATAAGTCCAGACTGCTTGACCAGCTCGTTAGCTCAGCACAGTTTTGCTCAATAGATTGACGGAGTCTTGATGCAAACTGTTGAACTCAATGACCTTTTAAGCGATAGTTTTTCCGATCATGCATTAATTCATGCGTGGGGTCGTGTTGAAGCCGCGCTTGCACAAACCCAGGCAGAACTGGAAATCATTCCTAAGGATGCTGCGCACGTTATTGTTGATGTTATTAGCCAGGGCAATGTTGACATCGAAGCATTATTGGCTCACAAAGAAAAAATTGGCCACCCGTTAATTCCCTACTTACGACAAATAGAAGAAGCCTGTGGAGAGCATGGGACGTGGCTCCATTACGGTGCAACCACGGATAATATTTTATATACGGGTTTATGTTTAAATATTCGCGAAGCATTAGAGGGGTGTGCAAAGCAGCAAGTTCTGGTGCTTAATCAATTATGTGATTTGGCCGAAGAGCATGCGGCAACTGTGATGGCGGGTCGTACACATAGTCAACAAGCGCTGCCAATTAGCTTTGGTTATAAAGTTGCTGGTTTATTGGATGAATGTTCTCGTAATTTAGAACGCCAGGATGAATCGAAGAAACGCTGTCTGCGCGTTATGCTTGGCGGTGCTATCGGTTCGTTTGCAGCCTTTGGTGAAAAGGGCTCGGCGATACAAGATGGCGTCGCTAAACGATTAAAATTAGAACCGATGCCAGTTCCCTTGCGTTCAGTCACTGACGCCTGGGTGGAAATAGCATCAGTCTATACCTTGGCGGCAGGAACATTAGCTAAATTGGCAGCTGATTTTAAAAATCTATGCCGCAGCGAAATCGCCGAAATATTCCAAGACGATGGCAGTGTTGGTAGCAGCACCATGCCACAGAAACGCAATCCGGTTTTATATAATGCGATTTTACAAGCCTTTGAACAAATGCAGTCAGCATCTCAACGCATGCAGCAGATTCGCGTGATTGCTGATGACGGTGATTCGTTGTGTAATAATGTACATCGTGAGGCAATCGTGGAAATCATTCGCCTCTATTATTTTATCTTACAAAAAACGCAGCGCCTATTAGAGACTGTCCATGTTAATAAAGAGCGCATGCTGGAGAATATTCAACGCGATGGCGCCTGGATTATGAGCGAGTCGCTGATGTTCGCTTTGTCAGATGTTGTGGGTAAAACTGAAGCCCATGATTTATTACATGAACTTGCCATGCAATCAAAGCAGAGCGGTGAGAGTTTGCAGCAGGTTGCGCTAGCTCATGCGAAAATTCGTGATCTCGGCGAAGAACGCATTCAGCAAATTTTAAATCCGGTAAATTATCTTGGTGATTGCGAGTCTTTAACGCATGCTTGTATAGAACGATTACGACAACAGATGCGAGCACTCAATGGCTAAGTTTTTTAAACATATTCTAGATCAATTTGATGAATCACAGTTGGAAGCATCATTCGCTGATTTTTCAGAAATTATCCCCAAAGATTTTCCTTACCAATTGCGCGATATTAAAACGTCGATCATCGGTCCAGGTGAATGGCCCTATCATACGGAAAAGAACCCAGAGCTCTATGTGGTGCTGAGCGGTCAAATTATTTATACCGTCGATGGTATTGAATACGTATTAAATGCAGGCGATGGTATTTTGATGGAAGTTGGCGATTCGCATAACACCGTTGTCAAAGAATACGCAACGTCGCTTCTGATAAATTTCCAAGAAAATTAACATCCACTTGTTCATTCTGCTGTGCAAAGCACGGGCATTATCGATTGTCTCGCTTGGACCGTGCTCTACTATGCGGCCCATACTTGAGGATTGATATCTATGACCGAAGCGACAGCTGAAACAACATATCCTATCTGGGCCGTTTGGCGCTGGAAATTACATTGGCAAATACTCTTGGGGATTGTCTTGGGAGCCCTGGTCGGCTTGGGTTTGGCCTCAAGTGTTGAAACGAGTGCTGAACTGAAGGACAGTGCAAGCTTCAAAACCTTGGCACTGATTGCCCAGATGTTTATCAACGGTTTGAAAATGTTGATTGTACCGTTGGTTGCTGCTTCGTTGATTGTGGCAATGGGTGGTATTGGCAAGCGCCCGGGCTTTGCGCGCATGGGAGGTGAGACACTGCTTTATTATTTATGCACGAGTTTAATTGCTGTTTTGATCGGAATCACCTTGGTCAATGTTATTGCACCAGGTGTGAGCGATGACGGCTTCGTATTAACCCAAGAAACCACTGACCAGTTTTCAAATGAACAAGCAACCATTAAAAAGAAGGTGGGCGATAAAGAGGGCTCTGACTTTTTTGATGTGTTCTTAAAAATGATTCCGTCGAATATTGTTGCAGCAGCAGCAAATGGTCAGTTGCTTGGACTCATTGTCGTTTCTCTCTTGTTCGGTTATTTTATGGCACGTCTAAATGATGATAAACGTGTGGTGATGGAGCAATTTTGGGGCGGTCTCTATGACATCGCTATTAGCGTGACTAATTTGGTATTGGCTTTTGCGCCAATCGGTATCGCTGCGCTGATTGCTAAAACCTTGGCAGACAACGTAGTGGCATTAGGCGCTGATGGGCGTTTAGACCAATTAATTGGAATGATTTTTATGTTTGCGGTTACGACGATATTGGCTCTCGGTATTCATGCGCTTATTGTCATGCCACTGATATTGAAATTCGTTGCAGGAGTTAGTCCTATTGCGCATTTAAAGGCTATGATGCCAGCCATTGTCACTGCATTTTCAACAGCATCTTCTGCGGCAACATTACCGGTGACCTTAGATTGCGTAGAAACGAGATCACGTGTATCTAATCGAACAGCAAGTTTTGTCTTACCCTTGGGCGCAACGGTTAATATGGATGGAACGGCTTTATTTGAATGTGTCGCGGCCTTATTTATTGCGCAGCTCTATGGTATTGATTTAGGTATGGCAGATCAGTTTTTCATTATCATGGTTGCCTTATTGACGTCTGTTGGAGTTGCGGGTGTGCCTTCTGCGAGTTTAGTTGCCATCGTCATTATTTTACAAGCAGTTGGTGTGCCGATGGAAGGCTTGGCGATTATTTTAGTGGTTGACCGCATTCTCGATATGTGCCGCACCTCGGTAAATATCTGGGGTGATTCCTGCGGTGCTGTGGTTATTGCCAAGAGTGAAGGTGAGGACCAGGTCCTCGTGCCTCAGGCTCCTAATCCAGATACGGCAGCAACCTAATGTTTTATTCTCCTGTTGATGCAGTGAATGGTGAGCACTATATACTCTGGGAATTATCAAATGATAAAACTTTGATAACTGGTGTTGTCTTAGCGGCGAAGAATAATCAAAAAATAAAAGGCAGGAAGAAAAAAAGCAATCCCGACATCGACAAAGTAAAAGGTGTTATCAACGATAAACGTAGTGTGCGTACTATAGACTGGGTCTTTAAGCATTGTGATTTTAAAGGCTGCACTGATTGGCAGGTAAGCATTTGGAAGTGTTTGGCCACTGAAGTAAAGTCTGGAAAAATAATCAGTTATGGTGGTCTCGCTGAAAAATTAGGTCGACCCGGTGCGGCACGCAGCGTTGGATCGACCATGGCCAAGAATCGTTATCCGTTAATTATTCCCTGCCACCGAGTTGTCGGTAGTAAGGGAAGTCTTGGTGGATTTATGAATGGACGCAAAGATGGTTTAAGCGTTAAAAAACAATTATTAGCTGCTGAGAATGTTCATTATGTAGGCAATTCGTTGAAGACAGAGGGTGCTCTAATTGCCTGATGAATCTGCTTTTCCACAGCCTATCTCATGGCAGATAGCAAGTGTTCTTTGCGGTTTTGCATGCCAACAAGAGGAAGGTCTGTGTGTAATAGATCTTAAAAGAAAGATACCTGACAATTTGCGTGATTGTGTGCTTAATTACCTTGAAAAAAACATGGGCAAAAAATGGGCAACGTTTTCATCTATTACTAGTTTTGTTATTGAGATATGGCATTCTATAGAATTGGAATTATATGACAAATTTAAAGATAATAAAAAGCAAAAAATAACATTAATGCCATCTGGTAAAACGCTCAATCTAGAATTGATCGATTGTCAAGAAAGGCTGGTAACTTTTAAAATTTCGAATGTAAAAAATGGAGAGGTTACCCTTTAGCTTTAAAGGCTAGTGCATACGCCTTCACTTGTTTAACCATGGCGCTCAATCCATTTGCCCGATTGCTTGATAAGTTTTGATTTAGGCCCAGCTCTTCGATAAAGTCAGGTGCCGCTGCGATGATGTCATCGGGTGCTTCGTCGCTATAGACATTGATAATTAAAGAAACTAAACCGCGAACGATGATGGCGTCGCTGTCGGCTTGATAATGAACTTTGCCATCGTTGTAGGTTGCGTGCAGCCATACCGTACTTGAGCAGCCGCGTACTTTATTGTCTTCAGTTTTAAATTCGTCTGCAAGGTCTTCGAGATTGCGGCCGAGGTTGATAATTTCTTTATAGCGTTCTTCCCAACTGTCGAAGGAATCAAAGTGCTCAATAATCTCGGCCTGTTTATGAAGTATGCTCATTAGTGATTAGTTTTCAGTTTATTAATATTTAGCAAGTCTAGCGTTTATGAGGCTTCCCAGTTAATATACACTCGGCTATACGTAAACCGTCTAGGGCGGCAGAAATAATACCGCCCGCATAGCCGGCGCCTTCGCCCATCAGATATAAATTATCTAAACTACTGGCTAAAGATTCAGGATTGCGCTCGAAGCGTACAGGGCTTGATACTCTGGTTTCGACACCGACTAATTGACCTTGTTTAAGAAAGCCTGGAATAACCCGCTCGTAGTATTTCAAGGCTGCACGTAATGCATCGACGGTGTCGCTCGGTAATATTTGATCTAGACGACCTGGGGTAATGCCCAATTGATAGCTGCTTGGATTTAATTGTGCTGATGCTTCACCGCGCATAAATGCCTGGGCGGTTTGTGCAGGGCAGGTATAATCATTGCCGCCATCGCGGTAGGCATGCTGTTCGATTTGGTCGAGTAAATCAAAACCGGCCAAGCCATTTTGGGCGTCGACTTGTTGATTAACGATTAAACCTGCATTGGCAAATGGACTTGAGCGTGCGAACAAACTCATGCCATTGGTTGAAACGTGTCCGTGATCAGAAGTCGCGGCGATAATTTCACCACCGGGGCACATGCAAAAAGTCGTGGTGTTTTGAACTTTTAAATGTTTCGGTGGGCGACTCACTAAATTATATTCAGCGGCACCTAATAAATGTTTGGGTGGTTTATAGCCGTACTGTGCTTGATCGATAATGCTTTGTTGGTGCTCAACACGGCAACCTAATTGAAAACCCTTTGATTTATGATCAATATTGTGAGCGCAGAGCTTGCGTAATAAATCGCGTGCGCTGTGACCGATGCCCATCAAGGTCATTGGTGCTTCAAGTCGTTCGCCAGTATTTAAAATAACGCCGCGACATTGCTTGCCGTCGGTAATAATATCATCAACGCAGGTGCCCCAGCGTATTTCACCGCCCCATTCGATAATTTGTTGACGCAGGCGTCTTGCCATATGCGGTAAAATATCTGAGCCGATGTGGGGGTGGTGGCGCCATAAAATATGTTTGGGTGCGCGACAGGCGACAAAGGCTTCGAGTAGAAAGCGCATACGGCGGTCTTTGACGCGCGTATATAATTTACCGTCGCTATAGGTGCCAGCTCCACCTTCACCATGTAAGTAATTACTGCTTTCATTTAATTGACGACTTTGGTGAAAGGCTTTGATATCAGCGCCGCGTTTTTCGACATCAAAACCGCGATCGATAACAATAGGTTTGCAGCCGTGGAGTGCCAACAAATACGCTGCCATGATGCCAGATGGGCCTGTGCCGATGACTATCGGTGATTGCGGTAAATCGTCACGCAGTGCTAATTGATAGAGGTTGTCATTTTGATCCGGCTGATCGGTGATGACGGTGGTGCCCGGTTTTTCTTTTACGGTAAAATTGCCATCAACGCTGCATTCAAGTTGGTATTTAAATTCGAGTCGTGGTTTTTGCCGCGCATCTAAGCTGCGACGTTGCAGGTTGTAATCTAAAACAGCTTTTTCAGGAACCTTGAGGTGCTTGGCAATCCATTTTTCTAAATGGTGGTCGGGTGAATGCTTGGGCAGCGATTCGAGCTGTTTAAGCGGAACGCGCAATTCATGAATGATGACATTAACGGGTTGGCGTTCGGACATGATGGCTGACTGTGATCCTGGTATAAAAAAAGCCAGACCCATGGGCCTGGCTTTTTAAAAAATTGCAAAGCAGTGTTTAGCTTTCGTTGTTCTCTGCTGGTGCCTCTTCAGCTGGTGCTTCAGCAGCGGCGGCCTCTGCAGCTTTTGCTTCTTCGGCTGCTGCTTCAGCGGCTTTCTTTTCAGCTGCTGCGTTTAATTCAGCAACGCGTGCAGCTTTTAATTTGGCTTGGTGTTTTTTAACTGCGCGACGGCTTGCCGGTACGAACTTGCCATCTTTCTTTTTACGCTTGGCCCACTTAGCCTTTTTCTTGGCTTTTTGTGCGGTCTTGGTTTCAGCGTGGCCTTCTGGGAATGGCTGCATGCCGAAATGGGTCATTAAAGTTTCAACACTGTGGTTTAACTCAGCGCCATTTTTGATCCAAGCGTGAACACGCTCGACGTTAACGTTGAGGTTGTTGTCTTTTTTGAGGGGGTCGTAGGTACCCAAAACTTCGTTGGTACGACCTTCGCGATGGTTACGGCTATTGATGGCGACCACACGATAGTATGGGCTGTGGGTGCGGCCAAAACGAGCCAGGCGAATACGAACTGCCATAAATCTCACTCCAAGAGATGCATAACCCGCAGACTTATCTCTGCGGGGTGCGGAAGGATATAAGTGCTTTGTTTACTGCAACCCTTTTCTGGCCCTGGAGCTACGAAAAATCGCTAAGATTTTTTAAACCAAGGATGCCAGGACTTTGGCGCGTAAGTCCTTTGCTTCATCGGCACTTATGAGGCCTTGCTCTAAGAGACCGGCGATCTTCTGGAGGCGTTCTTGTGGGCTTTCTTGGGCTGGAGCAGCGCTTTGCGCAGGGGCGCCTGCACCCATTTGGCCGCTGAATTGGTCTCCTTGTGGGACCATACCATTGGGAACCATCATGTGGCCCATCTGAGCGGCCATCATGTTACCCATGCCGAAGCCAACGCCCATGCCCATGCCGGCACCGGCGATACCGCCTTCATTTGCAGCAGCTGTAGGGATAGCATTGGCAGTTTGAAACTGGGTATAGCGACCCATGTCGCCAATAACCGCCATCTTGCTGCGGGTATCCAAGGCTTCTTCGACCTCTGGAGGCAGACTTATGTTCTCGACGGTCAAGTTCTCGAGGCCGAGACCTTGGTCATGGAATTCTTCATTGAGGGATTTCTGGAGGTCGAAGCCAAGTTCGTCGTATTTGGCTGCCAGATCCAAGGCAGGGATTTCTGCCGTGCCAAGATGGTCGGCGAAGCGACTGATTACCAGGTTGCGTAAGTGATTGGTGATTGCATCAGCGTCCAAGTGACCGCTGGTGCTGACGTGTTGCTTGAGAAATTTGCCGGCATCGTTGACGCGCATTGCATAGGTACCAAAGGCACGCAGGCGCAAAACGCCAAAATCCTTATCGCGCATCATGATCGGATTGGCAGTACCCCATTTGAGGTTGGTGAATAAGCGTGTGGAAACGAAGTAGATTTCAGCCTTAAACGGACTCTCAAAGCCGTATTTCCAACCTTTGAGGGTGGCTAAGATTGGCAGGTTGCGAGTGGTAAGCTTGTGCATGCCGGGTCCGAAAACGTCGGCAATTTTACCTTCATTCACAAAGACGGCCGCCTGCCCTTCACGGACAGTAAGCTGAGCACCTTGCTTGATTTCTTTACGATAGACCGGGAAACGATAGACCAGCGTGCTGCGGCTATCATCGACCCACTCAATAATTTCGATAAACTGGTTACGTGCCCACTCAAATAAGCCCACGATTTTTCTCCTTAAGTCACTGCCTCATAACAATAACAATAATTGCTAATGATGCTATGCGCAATGTGTGTTGTTGAGGATCAGTATAGCAATGTCAGGGATCAGCGGTGCGTTTGCAGCCCCAGTTTCACGGGCACCGGTGCTATTCTTGGTTGATGGAGGCTACGGCTTCGACCGCTTCATCTAAGCTATCGAAGATGTCAAAGACCTGGTCGAATTTGGTCAGTGAGAGGATCTCGATGAGGCGCTGGGCGGTGACGCCGCAAAAGGCCATGGCGCCATGGGTGGCTTCAATCACTTGCATGCGCTCTATGAGTGGGCTGAAGCAGGCTGAGTCGAGCGTTGTGACACCATTCAGGTCGATCACTAAATGATGGGTGCCGCTGGTGAATTCGAAGAAATCATTTTCGAAAAAGTTTCGAATTTTATCTGGATCGGCATACTCATCTAAATCATTTTCAAAAGAAATGATTTTCACGCCGTCACGTTCACTTTCATTTACAAATGCGTCAACCATACAATTGCATAATATACGCAAATTAACTCATGTGAAGCGTTCAATTAGTCGGTAAACGCTTTGTTTACGAACTTGATACTGTGTTTGTAAATGCGCTTAATTAAAATAACTGGCTACTGCTTGGCGATCGATTTTGCCGTTAGCAAGCAAGGGAACGCTATTTACTTTTTTACACACGGCTGGGCGTAAAAGCGCGTGTAAAAGGAGTTCAAAACGCGCGAGCAGTTCTTCTTCATCAATGTCACTAGTATAAATGAGTCCCGGAACTTGTCCCCATTCTTGGTCTTTTAAAATACACAAGGCAAAATCACCGCATAGTTGTAGTCCCGAAATATGGCTTTCGACATCAATCAAGGATATGTTTTCACCGCCACGAATAAAAATGTCATCACTGCGACCATTGATATAAAGACAGCCAATTTCATCCAAATAACCTATGTCTTGCGTTGTATAAAATCCATCAGCTTTTTGTTCGTATTCCAATTGCCCATTATCTTCGTAACCAGAAAATAATTGTGGCCCACTAATGTGAAGGATGCCTTGCTCATCGTGTCTAACAGACATGTCGTTCACTACATTACCACAATGCGCATCACCAGCTTGTTTATTTGTTTGTACGGCAATAAATCCACAAGTCTCACTCATGCCGTAACTATGTATTGGGCAAAGGCCTTTTTCTGAGCTGCGCTGAAAATCGTCAAAATTTTTAGCTGCACCACCAATTAATAAACAGCGTAATGTTTGCGGCCAATCATTTTCCCGCTCAAGTAAGCGATGCAGCATGGTTGGCACAAGGCTAGCTCCACTGATAGGTTGGGTATCAATAATATCATTGACCTGCTGCTCATCAAAAGTTGGACAGATATAGCAGTTCGATCCACTCATGGCACTGCGATAAATAATGCTTAAGCCTCCGACGTGGTAAAAAGGCAAACATGCTAACCAACAATCGTCTTCGCGTAAATTAAGCGCATGAATCGCATTTGAGCTTGCTGTTAAAATAGCACGCAATGAAAGCCGTATGAATTTGTCGTTTCCGCCTGAGCCAGAGCTCATCACGACGACGCATGGGTCATCCAGGTCTAAACTGCGCTCAGTGTTGAATTCATATCCAGTGTCAGTGTTGAATTCAGGAATGGGAATTGTCTTTACGTCTGATTGATTGCTTATGTCACCGATTAATAAATCCAATGCAGTGTTATTAATCACATTTTCTAAATGGCTTTGTTCTAATCGTGGATTTAATAAGACTAAACAATGGCCAGTCAAAGCAGCAGCTTGAATAAGCGCGTACGCTTCGGGTGAATTTTCGCAGCATAACCCAATTCGTGCATGGCGCGGTAGGTTTTGGGTATCAATGAACGCAGCGGCTGCTGGACACAGGGGGCTTATGCTACGCCAATAAAAATCGCTGCCTCCCCATTGCCATTCGAATGCTTGTGGCGTCAATAAACCATCAGTCATTGTTTAAGCATCCTAGACCACCTTTTTCAGGAATGGTATAAGCATATTCATCATTCAAATCCATGCGATGATAATCATTGACAAATAATTCATCGCCACTCAGACCATGCCATTCGTTTTGTTTGGTATCAACGATTGCTGCAAGTTGACGTGCAGCACAGCGTGCAATGCTACCATTAAAAAAATCACTGATAATAATTCGTTTATTTAACTTTTGCATCGCAGCTAATAATTTGTCAAATGAGCCGAAGCACATGGGCTTAAAGATATATATATCAAATGAATCGTTCTTGATAATGTCTGTGCGCGTTCCGCTTTGATTTAATAGCTGATCAATGGCAATCGGAATCGATGAATGTTCTTTGATGTCGAGCATGTCTTCTGGTTTGAGGCAGGGGTCTTCAATGTAATCAATCGGCAGTTCTTTGACGCTGTCGCAAAACTGAAGCGCTTGTTCTTTCGACCAATGGCCATTGGCATCGAGGCGTAATTGTGTTTTATTATTTATGTGTTGGCAAAGATAGGTGATGCGTTGAATGTCATCTTCGACAGATAGCGACCCCACTTTGTATTTTACTCGCGGACAATCAGAGATTTGTTGTGATTGATCGTCATGTGTCAATTGAATATTGACGAATGCTGCAGCTTCGCTGTTGATGAGGCGAGCAATAGATTTTTCTTGTAATTGTGCTTGAATATCATGGCGCAAAGTATCTAAGGCAAACTGCGCGCAGGGAAATTCATCAGCAATAAAATCTTCCACCGGATGCTGTGGATCAAGGACTTCGGTCATTTCAGAGGCGCGTTGCAATTGCTCGAGGGATGCCTCATACGTTTCGCCTGCGTAGGATGGCATCGGGCATGACTCACCATAAGCATGAACGTTTTGCGTTGCGCTATGGAGCGATATGGACTTTCGCAATTCAAATGAATGACTGCCACGATTGAATGTATCGTGTAGTTTCAGCTCGCGCTCATAAACGTCAAAGGAAGCCATGGTTTTATAGTGCCAGACAAATCACCAGACTCAAACCCGTAAGCATTTCTAAAGCAGCTGAAAGTCCGAGAAATTTATTGAGCGCAGTCTTTTCAGCGCGGGCGATGCCGATGCTTAACCCTAAGCCACCGCACAAAGCTATGCCAGCGCTTATAAACAAGAGCGTTTGTTCGTATAAATTTGCTGCTGCAAATAGGGCACTCGCTGCGGCGAGGTGTAAAATAAAAATATATATTTTCGTGAGCTTTGCACCCATGCGAACAGCCAGGGTGTTTTTATTAACTTGCTGATCGGTTTCTATGTCCCGTAAATTGTTCACAGCGATAATTGCGGTTGCTTGAAATCCTATGGCAGCAGCAATGAGCCACCAAGTTATTGGTAATCCGTCTAACCTAAAAGTGATATCAGTATTTGCGCCAGCTACTTGTAAAAAAGCGGATCCAAGCACGGCGAATAAGCCGAAGAATAAAAATACGAATACGTCACCAAGTCCAATATAGGCAAGTGGGTAGGGGCCGCCGGTATAGGTGTAAGCACAAATAATACTGACTATGCCAAGGATAAAAAAGATCCATCCACCGATCAGAGATAAATAAATGCCAATCCCTAAAGCGGCGGCTAAAATAAACATACTAACAATGAGCATTGATCGTGCGCTAATGGCACCGCTGGCGACAGCGCGTTTAGGTCCAATGCGTTCTTCAGTATCTGCACCTTTTATCGCATCGAGGGCGTCATTAATAAAATTGCAGGCTATTTGTATGCACAAAGCACCGCCTAAGCAGGCGAGCATAATTAACACATTAAATTGAGTTTCAGCAGCACCTATGCAGGCGCCGACTATTACAGGAACGATGCCAGCAGCGAGTGTTTTGGGGCGGGTTGCGAGAATCCAATCAGATGCAGCCACAGTGCTCCAGCTTACGGATAGCGAGGAAATTTACCGAAGTCAGGCTTACGTTTTTCTAAAAATGCTTCTTTACCTTCTTTGCCTTCTTCGGTTTGATAAAATAGTAATGTCGCATTACCGGCTAATTCTTGTAAGCCTGCTTGTCCATCGCAATCAGCATTAAATGCAGCTTTTAAACAGCGCAGTGCCATCGGACTGTGATGCATAATTTCCTGGCACATGGCCAAGGTTTTTTCTTCTAATTCGGCGAGTGGATGTACTTCATTAACCAAGCCCATGTCTAAAGCTTCTTGAGCATTATATTGACGGCAGGTATACCATATTTCGCGTGCTTTTTTCTGGCCAACCATGCGCGCTAAATACGAAGCACCGTAGCCACCGTCGAAGCTGCCTACTTTTGGGCCAGTTTGTCCAAAGCGTGCATTATCAGCAGCAATGCTTAAATCACAAACCACATGTAAAACATGACCGCCGCCAATGGCCCAACCGGCGACCATGGCAATTACTGGTTTGGGGCAGGCGCGAATTTCTCGTTGTAAATCTAAAACATTTAAACGTGGGATCGAATCGCCATCGCGACCACCAACATAACCACCATGTTCACGAACGCGTTGGTCACCGCCGCTGCAAAATGCTTTATCACCAGCGCCGGTAATAATTATTATACCAACTTGATTGTCATCGCGTGCATCATTTAAGGCATCGCGTAATTCTTGAACCGTTTTTGGGGTAAAAGCATTATGCACTTCTGGTCGATTGATGCATAATTTTGCAACCTTACCGCCCTCTAATTGGCAGTGGCTGTAAATGATGTCTTCGTATTGGCGATCGATAATGTCCCAGTCCATGTTACTCACTTAAAAATTCGTTTAATATTTCTAATAATGCATCCGGCTGTTCGCGATGTACGGCGTGGCCAGCAACAGGAATAATGCGGAAGCGCGATTGTGGAATTGAACCTGCAGCTTTTTGCAGCATGTCTTTGTACGGTTTATCATGGGAACCAGTAACTAATAAAACTGGACATTGTAATTCGCCGAGGCGCTCCCACAGCGGTTCCATGCGACCTTGTCCAAGACAGCGGCAGGCATGTGCGAGATCAGCGGGGTCATGGTTTAAACGACGTGAACGTAGAGTTGCTTCTTCGTTTGGATCCAATTCACGAACTGTTTTTAAAACCGGATTTGCTTCCCACCACGCAACAAAGGCACCGATGCCATCTTCTTCAAGGATTTCTGCAAGCGCATCATCACGACTGCTGCGCTCATTCATGGCTTCTTCACTTTGCAGACCAGGGCTGCTAGATATTAAAATTAATCGTTTGACTTTTTTAGGATGATCGAGTGCGAGGCGCAGTGCTAAACGGCCACCCATGCTATAGCCGAGGAGGTCGACGCCGTCATCGGGTAATTCGCCAGCTATCTCTTCAACCGTACCGGGAATATCGCTATCTGCGGGGCAGGGTTTTGAGCCGTGCCCGGGTAAGAGCAGGCATTTTGCGTCGATTCCTGAATCGCGAAACACATCTTGCCAGACTTCGTCGCTTTCAGTGAAACCATGCAGTGCATACAGCATTCTCGTTCCTTTGCAGTTGGCTGGTCAGTCTGGATCAAGGGTATTTGGTGCAAGGCTGCTCACGTTTTGGAATGTGAGACAATGAGCACATGTCAGGGTTTTGTTCCTTCATGCATCTGAGCTGTCAGTTAGGCTACGAGGCTATTCTGAAGTACGGTTTGATCGTACTTTGCTTTCAAGGAGGCAGGCATGCCCGAAGAATTTTACGACGATGATGAACTACTCGACGACGACATGCTCGACGAGGATATGCAGGACGACGATGATGAAGGTCCGGTGAGCGCAGC
>JANQLF010000183.1 GCA_028280785.1 Planctomycetota bacterium | reverse complement strand
GACCTCGGTAACTTTGCCGTTGGTGATAGCGTTGATGTTCACACCCGCATTACTGAAGGCGACAAAGAGCGTATTCAGATTTTCAGTGGCACGGTTATCCGCATCAAGCAAGGCCACGGTAACGTGAACGGTGCATTCACTGTTCGCCGTATCGTCGGTGGTGAAGGCGTTGAACGTACCTTCCCAGTTGCCAGCCCACGCGTGGTTAAAGTTGAAGCCACTCGTAAAGGCCGCGTCCGTCGCGCTAAGTTGTACTACCTACGTGATCGCGTTGGTAAGGCCACCAAAGTTAAAGAATTGGTTCCTCACAAAAAGAAATAAAGCAGTTTCCCCTCTTCTCAAAAAAGCCAGCGTTTATGCGCTGGCTTTTTTATTGGCAAAATGCTGTGCTTTGCGCCCCTCAAAGCGCCCAAAAGCTCGGTCCATGCTGCGCTTGCCGGTAAAACCACTGCACAGAGCCGCCTCATCTAATTCCATACCGGCACGTAAATTTGCTTTAGCAATTTCAATACGTCGCTGTTGCAGAATCTGAAACGGTGGAGCTTGATAAAAATCGCACCAGATGGAGTAAGCCTGAGCATGCTGCAAGCCACTGGCGTGCACGATATCGTCAGCATTGATAGGCAAATGGGCATGGTACTGCATGTAGAGCTGCATCGCCTCCAAGGCTGGTGAAATATCATGATGGACATGACGCCGTTCATCCAGGAACAGCGCTAAGAGCGAACGCATCAAATCCAAACGCTGATCGACATGTGTTTCGATCAATTGATCCATGATCCCTCGATAGGGATGGGCTGGTACTCGACCCATCATCTGCGCATCGCGATTCTCGAGCTGATAGTCAGAGTCCTTATGCATAAAGCCGAGATGGAAGACCACAAAATCGCCACGCACCATCGGATGGCTATGACAAACTCCAGGAGCAATAATCAGTGCCTGTCCTGCCTCGAGTTCAAGCCGCTCGGGCTTTTTGGCATGCCCCTGGGATTCAACCATCTGACGACCCTGACAACAGAGCACCAGCGTTGGCACCGGATGAAGATCTGCTCCGGGCCAATAGCTCATGCGCTGCGGCTCAAAGCCCCAAACATGCACCCGATTCAAAGCCTGGGTCGCTTCTTGTAAATTGACCCACAAATCGATTAACTGACGCGGAGCCGGTATCGTCATAGTTTCTGATTATAATCAGAAACTATGACCAATCCAGACAAAGGTAATTCTTCGTGCTCAAAACGCAGAGCCTAGCCTAGGCCGCAGGAGATTCACAGTAATGGACATTCAAACCTACCCCAATCCACAAGCCCTTGGTCAAGCAGCTGGAAACGATGCTGCTGATCGTTTACGCAAGATCATCGCCGAAAAAGGCGAAGCTAACATTATCATCGCCACTGGTGCCAGCCAATTTGATACGTTAAAAGCATTTACTGCTGCGCCCGATATAGACTGGTCAAAAGTAACGGTCTTTCATTTAGATGAATATGTTGGCATGGATAAAACACATCCAGCAAGTTTCGTTAAATATTTACAAGAGCGCTTTGTCGATCAGATTGAAAATTTAAAATGCATGCACTTTGTTGACGGCACTAATGATCCTGAAGCAGAAACCAAACGCCTTGATGATTTAATTAGCCAACATCCGATCGATTTTGCTTTAGTCGGTATCGGTGAAAATGCACACTTAGCATTTAACGATCCTCCGGCTGACTTTGACACTGAAAAACCATACTTGGTTGTTGAATTAGATGAGCCATGTCGCAAGCAACAGCTCGGTGAAGGTTGGTTCCCAACTTTAGAAGACGTACCGAAGCGCGCTATTTCTATGAGCATTAAACAGGTCATGAAAAGCGGTGCATTAATTGTCAGCGTTCCTGATGAGCGCAAAGCTAAAGCCGTTGCTGATTCTATTGACGGCCCATTAACCAATGAAGTACCAAGCTCTATTTTACGTGAGCATGCTGACTGCGTTATTTATTTAGATGAAGCATCGGCATCTCAATTAAAAGCAAAGGCATAAAAGGTAGCTTCGTGAAATACATTAACGGTGTTATGTTAGACCCTTCGCGCCTCCTTGAGAGGCGCGAAGTATATAAGCAACTTATTCCGCTTATAGCTGACTACGGCTACAATACTATTTTCTGGCATTTTACTGATGACCACGGATGCATGTTAAAATTTCCAAGTCATCCGGAGTTAGCCTCGCGCAATGCTTACACCGTTAAAGAAATGAAAGCGTTTATTGCGCTTGCTGAAAAACATGGGCTACAGGTTATTCCTGAACTCGAATGTTTTGGCCACGCCGGTTACATCACCTCTAAAAAACGTTATGCCCACCTAGCAGATGGCGCAGGCAAAGCAGCATACGGTGCGATTACCCCCTTTCACAAAGATACGAAAAAAATACTCAGTGATTTAATTAAAGATTGTGCTGAAATATTTAACAGTCCCTATATTCACGCCGGTCTTGATGAAGTCGGTTTCGGCGACAATCCAAGTTCCAAACGTTATTTGAAAAAGCGCAAAAAATGGCAGGCCTTTGCCGACCACACTAATTGGTTACATCAAGAAATAACCAAAAACAATAAGCAAATGATGATGTGGGGCGATCACATTGTCGAGTACACCAACATGGATCATGGCGTTGACAGCGAAGCACTGGATCCGCGCATCGCTGATTTAATTAGCACCGACATTATTATCTGCGATTGGCATTACGATGCCGATGTGACTAATCAAAGCCTGGCCTTTTTGAAAAAGAAAAAATTCAAAGCGATTGCCTGTCCCGCATCCATGGCCCATGGCAGCATGACCCATCCATGCAAGCGCAACTTAGATAATATTAAACAATATGCCAAAGTGGCACGACAAAAATCAAATACGCATCTCGTCGGTATGATGAATACGGTGTGGTGTCCATTTCGTTATTTCACTGGCACCACCCTTTATGCTATGGCTTATGCTGCACAGCTACAAACCGGTAAAACAGAACGGCATGTCAGCGAATTGTTTCTTAAAACAACTTTTGGCATTAAAAACAAATCACTAGCACAGGCTTTTGAAAATGTTCATCAAGTCATGCCCGACCTGCGGCAGCATTACCGTCTCTTAGCTGCCAACAGTAAAGAATTAGAAGGCTGGGTATTTAAGGAACTGGGTCCTGATCAGAAAAAATCATTGAGTGCGGCAATTAAAATTGTTCTCGCTCATAAAGACAAGCCAAAGAAAAACAAAGGGCTCTATACCGATATTGCAGTCAGCCTCCAAATCCTCAGTGAGAGCATCAATCGCTACGAAGATATGCAGGACATTATTCAAGCTGGCAAAAACATTAAAAAAGAACTCAAAAGCAATCCGCATGAAGCCAAAAAACATTTGCGCAAAAATGTCAAATCATTGCAAAGTATTTACAAAGCTGCCAGCAAACATCGCAAGCTGGCTGAGCAACGCTGGCATAAAACTCGTTTCTGGGATGACCCCAAGCGCACCGGCAAGCACAAGCACTATCGCTACCACGACAGCATCATGCAGCGTCTCTATAATCACGAAGCGTTTATTCAAAAAATATTACAGGAAAATCTGTCGTTGATGCGTTAAGCTTCAATATCCAGATCGAAATCCTTCCAATAATATTTTAATTCATCACACTCATTCCAATTCGCATAGACTTCATCCCATTCAAGAAAATGCATATGCGGTTGTAAAGATGATTGATTAATCAATTTTGTGCGGTCCTGAAAACGTATATCCATCGACAAACGCAATTGACGATCAGTTTGGTTATCTTGACCCTGATGTATAAGATAACTGTGAATACATAAAACATCTCCACAGCTTAAATCAGCCGATGCCCAATCATCGTTGCTCACATTATCACAGGCATGACCGCCGGCGCCTTCGGCTTTATGCACGGACAACAAACCCTGCTTATGTGAACCGGGTAAAACGGCGAGCGTCCCCAATTCACGCGGACAATCACCTAAGGGAATCCACGCGGTCCAGGTATCCGGTGTACCGCCGATATAAAAATAATCTTGATGCGGCGGTGTAGTGATGCGTTGACTACTCGGAAAAATTAAACGGCAAATATGTCGCGGATGAAATAGGTGCTGACCACCACAAATCGCGTCGGCAAATAATTTCGCCTGCGGTGCGTGGGCCAAAGCATGAAATGAACGCAGGCATTGAACCTGGTCGTAAAATTCACGCCAGCTGCTCGCTGCGCTCTCACCGATACCTGGAAAGTCGGGGTGCTGAAGCAACTCATCGAGATTGCCGTCGATCCAACCCAGACCTTGAAGAATCTCCGCTATCTCATGACGTAGATCCAGAAGCACGTCCTGCGGCATCACACCGCACAAAAAGATGTAGCCATCCTCAAGCGCACGTTCGCGCATGAGTGCCGGTTTTTGGAGCAAATCAGCTGAATCTCGTAATTCTGTTAATGTATTCATCGTAATCATAGCCATAAACGCTATTATAAGGACTTATAGTTCGTTTTTAGTGGTAATTTTAGACAATATATGGAATATCTGTTCATATGAGCGACGGATTCGAGCAAGCGCTGATCATACATGGCAATTACTATCGCTTCAAAGCTGGCGAGCACCTGCATCGACAACTCGTACACAGCCGCATGCAGCTGTGGTGCCATGCTGGCCGCGGCCAAGTCACCGTTAACGGCAAAACCCATGAGATGACAGCTGGCAGTCTCCTCGTCTTCCCTTGGCGTCATGAAATCACTTATAAGGCGGATCGCCGTGATCCTTTTTTTGTCTCGGGCATGCATCTCATTCCCTACTGTGCATATCCAGATTCCCCACCATGGTTCCAAGTGCCCAATCATGAAGAACATCCGCTCGCCGATGTTAAATGGATGGGAAATCGGCCTCTCGATGGTTTTGATGAAACCGTCAGCGTTGAACTCTATACCGATCACCCACTCATTCGCATCAGTTCGTACATCTGCGATTTGTTTTATAAAAATCCAATTCCAGAAAAAAACATTCGTTACGCTACACAAATTGTTTTAGCAGAATGGAAAGCGCTCATACAAGAAAATGATGCCGCCATTTTACCGCATCAGTTGCAGCGTGTCTGCAGCTACATTAAAAATCATCTCGATGAGTCACTAAGTCTAGACGACTATGCACGCATAGCGCAGTGCAGCAGCGCAACACTCCATCGTTTATCTACACAACATTTTGGCTGCACCTTGTTGAAATGGCAACGCCAACAACAATTACAAGAAGCCTGTCAGTTATTACGTTCAACAACACAGCGCATTGGACGTATCAGCAAGCAATGTGGCTTTGATGACCAATTATATTTTTCAAGGATTTTTAAACAGCAATTCCAAATGAACCCACGCGCTTATCGCCAACGCTACGGACTCATGTAATACCCATTTACATAATTGGTAATTTATGATGTAGCTCTGGCACATACACATTATCACCAGTACTTAAACGCGACATCGGTTTATTACAGCTGCTTAATAAGAATAATACGACTAGTAATGCGATCAGACCCTTGCGCACAGCTCACTCCTTTATGAACGCCTTGGTATAACTGTAGACAGCAAAGATGTCGTCGTCATCCAAAAATTCACCAAACGGTGTCATCTGTGCCCCGTGCTTCATCAAACCAACTTTTATAATATGCATACGACCTTTATCTGAAAAACGCAGCGCTGAATATTTATCGGTAAAATTTGATGGTTTGGGGTTTAAATGCGCTGCTAACATACCATCACCCATGCCTGTAGTGCCATGACAGCCGGCACAGCGTTGCTGATAGATAGCGTGACCCTCTCGCATCTGCTTCTCTGTAGCCACTGAAATGCTGTCGTTATAGCTCTCAGCCAATTCTTTTTTTAAGAAATCTTCAATTTTCTGAGCGTATTCATCAAGCTTAAGATCAGCCGGTCTAGCAATTGATTGCGTCGGTGGTGGCACTGGGTCCTGTCCACACGAAATCAAAAACAGCACAGCCAACACTAATCGCCACATAACCCTCTCCTACAAGGTCGGTATTTTGTTTGAGTATAGGCCCTGTCCAGATTCCGGCCTAGTCAGCAGTCCTAACTGAAATAGGATTTTTCTGATGTCGCAGATTAATCCGCTCGCAAATGATTTTGACCTGGATCAGTACCTGTGTCAGGTTTTGCGTGAGCACATCAAGCAAGCCAAACGTGGTCGCAATCTATTTCATCTGCCAAAGCCGGAACCGATTCCAATTGATAAGGGCTGGGATCATTTTCATTTAAGCCCCGAGATGTTTATTCAAATTGGTGGCAGCTCTACATTTAAATTCCCTTCGCAAACCTGTCACCTGCAAGCTGGTGAAATCCTGATTGTCCCTCGTCAACTCGCCCATCAAGAAACCATGCACGATGGTGACGAAACGTTTTGCAACTTGGTGGTTATTGCTGTTGAACAACGGCTCTCCTATCACATCACCATTCGAGATCCGCAAAACAAAAAACGCACTCGCATCATTACCTTTGAACGCATGCGTACCTCGCGTGCACCAGCTGTTGAAGCGTGCATGGATGAAATTATCCAAGCCCAGCAAGACGATTACGCGTTTAACAAAGACGCCACTAAATCGTTCACACTCGGACTCCTTACCCTTCTTTTGAATATTCTCGAACAGAAAAAACACGAAGACGAGGAACTGAATGAAAAAGTGGTTCAATGCATGGATTACATCGACTACCACATCGGCAATAGCATGCTTTCGGTAAACGTACTTGCTAACTGGCTCGGTTGCCATCCCGATTATTTATCAAAATTATTTCATCAGGAAAAAGGTGAACGTTTAAATAATTATATTAACGAACAACGCATCGCCCTGGCTAAACGCACTTTACACGGCACGAATTTATCAGTCGGTCAAATCGCCCAAAGCTCCGGCTTTCAAGATCCCGCTTATTTTTCTAGACTCTTTAAGAAAAGGGTCGGTTGCACCCCTGTGCAATACCGAAAATCTTCAGTGCCGCCGTAATTTTAAATTCACCCACAGATGGACCCTGATTTTCTCTGATTGTATAATTTGTTTATCTGAGGCAATCTGTGTTAATCTGTGGTTGAATTAGATCACATCACCCTTGGTGTCGGTGTAGGACCCTGGATTGTAATTAACGAGGCGCTGTTCTTTTAGTTGCTGCATTTTTTCGTTGCCTTCGGCAGCCCACTGGACGTAAGGCCAAATCGCGATCGAACCGCGGCTATCGAAGTGGCCGAGAATCTCTAAGTACAATGGCTTACAGCAGGCGACTAAATCACGGTTAATAATGCGACACACATCTTCGTGAAAATCACCGTGCATGCGGAAAGAATTCAAATATTCTTTAAGTGCTTTAGATTCTAATAATAATTGATCAGGAATATAATTAATCGTTAATTCGGCCCAATCCGGCTGGCCGGTAACAGGGCACAAGGACGTAAAACGCAAGCATTGCAAACTGACCCAGGTATGGCAATCAATTTGCTGCGCTGCTTCGCTTATGCTGATCGCTTCCAATAATTCAGGGGCGTAGGTATACGGCGTATCACGGCGTTTACCTAAAGTCGCTTCTGGTAATTCATGATCTTGACGGTGTTGGCTTGCTTCAGTCATTTACACCCTTTCCAAACAACGAAAAACTAAATCACCCTCTTCACGGCGTTCGGTTTCGTTCCACTCGGCTTCATTATATTCTGGAAAATACGCATCACCATCAAACGATTTTTGAATTTCAGTAATATACATTTTGGTAATTTGCGGTAGCGCTAATCCATAGATTTGCCCGCCACCAATAATAAATGGCTCTTCATCAGTTTCACGAGCAGCAGCGATCGCTTGGTCTAAATCAGTAAAGACCTCGAAGCCTTCACGCTGGTAATTGGCATTACGCGTTACCACAATATTACGGCGCTTCGGAAGCGCTTTTGGTAAAGCTTCGCAAGACAAACGCCCCATGATCATCGCATGACCAAGTGTGGTGCGCTTAAAATGTTTTAAGTCCTCAGGGTAATGCCATGGCATATCATTATCAGCGCCGATGACACGATTTTGAGCGTGGGCAACAATTAAAGCAAGTGGCTGCATCATTTTACCAATATTAAACGGAGACCGCCGCTTTAATATGCGGATGTGGATCGTAATTTTCTAAATGGAAGTCTTCGAACTTATAATCGAAAATAGTTTTTGCTTCACTCTCAATGCGCATAGTCGGCAATGGACGTGGCTCACGGCTTAATTGCAACTTAGCTTGCTCTAAATGATTATTATACAGATGCGCATCACCAAAAGTGTGCACAAAGTCACCGACACCTAAATCACAAACGCGAGCAATCATCATGGTCAATAAACTGTAACTAGCGATATTAAATGGAACGCCCAAAAACACATCGGCACTGCGCTGATATAATTGGCAACTTAATTCTTTGCGCTCAACATCGACATAAAACTGAAACAAAGTATGGCACGGTGGTAATGCTACCTGATCAGCCTCCTGCGGGTTCCAACCGCTGACAATCAGACGACGACTGGTAGGATTGGTTTTGATAGTTTCCACCAACTGTGCAATTTGATCAGCACCATCAGGATTGTAACCAGCCGCTATTAAACGCCGACCTTCATCATCAATTTGCTCGGGGGCGCTTGGATTTTTCGAAGCGCCAAAATTGCGCCACTGATGACCATAGATGGGGCCGAGAAAGCCTTCTTCACGATCGAACTTGGCGCAGGCTTCTTCAGTCGCCCAATCATTCCAAATCCGTACACTGACATCTTGCAAGGGCTGGACTCGCGTCTCCCCGCGCAAGAACCACAAAAGCTCGTGAATGATCGATTTGAGGTGGCATTTCTTCGTCGTGACGAGTGGAAAACCTTCACGCAAATTGAAGCGCATCTGGTGCCCAAATACGCTCCTGGTGCCAGTCCCAGTGCGGTCACCGCGCTCAACACCCTCATCAAGTATTCGCTGCAATAAGTCCAAATATGCCCGCACGACGCCCTACTTCCGCTCTGAGAGAGAGCATGCACAGTGCTTGAAAAAGGCAAACAGACTTGGTTTTGGTTGTTGGATATTGGTTGCTGGTTGCTGGTTGCTGGTTGCTGGTTGCTGGTTGCTGGTTGCTGGTTGCT
>JANQLF010000236.1 GCA_028280785.1 Planctomycetota bacterium | reverse complement strand
TCTTGAAGGCGGCGGACCAATGCTCGACATGGGCCCTTATTATATCACCGCCTTGGTAAATATGCTTGGTCCGGTTAAACAGGTTTGTGGATTTACCAGCAAAGCATTTGATGAACGTATTTGCACCTGCGAAGCACGCGCCGGTGAAGTTTTACCTGTTGAAGTACCAACCCACTACACCGCTAGCCTGCAATTTCAAAGCGGAGCAATCATCAGCGTTTTAATGAGCTTCGATACGCGCGCTGCCAATTTAACCCCCTTTCAAATTTGGGGCACCAAAGGCAGCATGACGGTTACCGATCCAAACCAATTTAAAGGTAATCCGAAAGTATTTACCACATCAGATCGTGAATGGCGAGAAATTCCCGTTCAGTTCTCTGAGAATTCACGCATGTATGGCGTCGTCGACATGGTTGAAGCCATTCGCAACAATCGCCCACATCGTGTCAGTGGTGATTTAGCTCTTCATGTACTTGAAGTGATGCTCGCCTGTCGCGCTGCATCTGAATCCAATAGTTATATCACTATAAAAAATCAATGTGAAAAACCTCAACCTCTTACCTACGGCATGGCGCCTTGGGATATCGATTAATTAAAAAGGAATATACAGATGCGTAAACTACGAATGGGAATGGTCGGTGGTGGACAAGGTGCATTTATTGGTGCCGTTCATCGCATTGCTGCATTTATCGATAATAAAATTGAATTAGTATGTGGCGCGTTTAGCTCTACCGCTGAAAAATCTATCGCTTCTGGTAAGGAACTCGGCATCGCTGATGAGCGCTGCTATGGTACCTATGAAGAAATGATGGAAAAAGAAAAAGCCCTGCCTGAAGATCAGCGCATGGACTTTGTCGCCATTGTTACGCCAAATCACATGCACTTTCCTGTAGCAAAAGCAGCAATGGAAGCTGGCTTCCACGTTATGTCTGACAAACCAGCTACTTTAAATCTACAAGAAGCTAAAGACTTAGAAAAAATTGTTAACGACACCGGTATGCTTTACGGCTTAACTCACAATTACACTGGCTATCCAATGGTCAAAGAAGCCAGAGACATGGTTAAAACTGGTAAGCTTGGAAAAGTTAGAAAAATTGTAGTTGAATATCCACAAGGCTGGCTTGCTACTGCCGAGCAAAATAAACAAGCAGCTTGGCGTACTGATCCCAAACTTGCCGGTGGCTCTTGCTGTATGGGTGACATTGGTACTCATGCGGAAAATCTCGCAGAATATATCACTGGTTTAAAAATCACCGAGCTTTGTGCTGACTTTACCACCTTCGTTGAAGGTCGCCCACTCGAAGATGATGGAAACGTATTAATTCGTTTGGAAGAAGGCGCTCGTGGTATTCTTTATGCTAGTCAAATTAGCGTTGGTGAAGAAAATGGTTTACGCATTCGCGTTTATGGCACCAAAGGCGGTATTGAGTGGGTTCAAGTCGAACCAAATACCTTAATTGCAAAATGGAATGACCAGCCAAATCAAATTATTCGCACTGGTGGTCCTGACCAATCTGAAGCTGCTACATACAACACACGCACACCAGCAGGTCACCCTGAAGGCTTCCTTGAAGCATTTGCCAACCTCTACCGCAACTTTGCCGACACGCTATTAGCGCGCATCGAAGGCACTGACGCACACCCACTCGCTGATGACTTCCCGAAAATTAGCGATGCGGTTCGTGGCATGCAATTCCTAGAAACCGTTATCAAATCGGCAAACTCAGATGATAAATGGGTCAAATTCGTCGACTAATTAAATCAGACATAGGGTAAATGATATGAGTAAAAAAGCTTTAATTGTACACGGTGGTTGGGATGGACACGAGCCAAAACAATGCGCTGAGCGTTACGAAGCATTTTTAAAAGATGAAGGCTTTGAAGTCACTGTTTCTGAAGATCAAAAGATCTACACTGATAGTGATTATATGAATTCGCTCAGCGTTATTTGTCCAATTGTCACTATGTCGAGCATCGAAGGTGATGAATCTCAAGGCTTACGTGACGCCGTAAAAGGCGGTGTAGGCATTGCTGGTCACCACGGCGGCATGGGCGACTCTTATCGCAATGACACCGAATACCAATTCATGGTCGGCGGTCAATTTATCTGCCATCCAGGCGGCATTATTGATTACACCGTTGATATAACTGGCAATGATCCAATCACCGAAGGTATTTCATCATTCACCATGAAGTCCGAACAATATTTCATGCACGTTGACCCATCAAACGAAGTCATTGCCACCACCACTATGAACGAACGCCCAGAAGCCCCTTGGGTGGCTGGCACCCTCATGCCGGTTGCTTGGAAGCGCATGTATGGCGAAGGGCGGGTTTTTTATTCGGCTCTCGGCCACGTGAATGCTGATTTTGATGATTCCGATTCATGGACCATTCAAAAACGCGGCATCCTTTGGGCGGCGCGCTAATTTATTTTTTACGCGCGACGACTAACCAATCCCATGGATATGGCTCCTTCATCCACGAAGGAGCCATATCAAATTCTGAATGCCAATCATATTCTACTTTTTCAATTGCTTTGATATCCATGGATCGTTTCTCTAGTAAAACCTGCAACTCTTCTTTTAAATAAAATTTAGTGGCAGCCCCTGTTCTACTCAGCACACCCTCACAACGAATACGCTCTGCATTTACCGTATTTTTAGGAAAACCAGACCGCACAGCCGATCTTGGAGAAAGTCCGAGATCAAGGTTCCATTCACGCAATCGCACATTGGAATAAAGCGACGACTCGAGCGACGGCACCACCAAGATATAATAGCCTCCCTTCTTGATGCTTCGGCAGGTTTTATCTAAAATCTTATTTTGCACCGTCAGTGAAGGCATGATCAGCATGTTGACACTGAAGGCATAATCGACCTTCGGCAAGGAACGCACCTTTGATAAATCACAGACTTTAAACTGCACATGGTCAAAGTCTGAAAAACGAGACCGGGAACGCTTGATATTTTGTTGTGAAATATCATAGGCATAAAGCTTTTGCGCACGCTTTTGCAGCATCGGAATAAAATGGCCAATACCGCACCCATAATCTGCGATGATAGATTTCTTTTTTACATATTTACCCAGGTGCTTACTGATAGTTTTATTCTTATCATTATGACAAACAGAAAACACTTCTGCCTCATAATTATCGCTTAAGTCTTCCCAGAATGCCTTTTCCATGATCTGGGCGAATATATAAATGGGCGATCTATTTACAATCTTATAAGCTCAGATTCAACCCATTGTATAACACAAAATTATTCACCGTCACCGTGGCTTGGGCGGATTGCTTTGTGGGCAAATATGATAAGCAACACTGAACAAGCTGCACTGGTATAACAGGCCCAGTTAAATGAACCAAGAAACTCGTGGAAGTAAGCAAAATATAATGGACCGATGGCGCTACTAATCACCATCATTTTCATCATCGTTCCACTAATAGCACCGAGGCTTCTACGCCCAAAGAAATACGGCATGGCCACCGTTGAAAGCGGTCCAAAAAAACCACCGCTTATGCCCAGACCAATAATACATGTCCACCAACCCCATGACGTATATAAAAATGATAAACAAATAAAACCTACAACCTGAAAACAACACATAATACGCAGCAACAACATCATCGGATAACGGTCACAAGCCCAGCCAACCAACCAACCAACTGCTGGCGCGATAAATGCGCCTGGAATAAATATTGTTAATGCCGTTTCTTTAGTCATCTCATTATCAATGGCAAATTGATCTATATGAAATGGAATGGCCGTTCCTACAAATCCCTGCATCGACAATGCCAGAGTAATCAACCAAAATGCCCACGTACGACGTGCTTCTTCTAATGAATAATTGATTTCTTTCGGCGGTTCAGCATCAGTCTTTTCAGCATTTTCCTCAACAACTGGCTCTCCATCCATTTGTAAACCGCACTCCTCGGGGTTATCTCTAAAAAATAACCAACCAAAGAAACACATAAACATTGCCGAAATGATTGCTAATAAATACCAAGCACCTCGCCACTCCAGCAAATTAATCAACCACTGCAGCAATACGGGAGATATGCCAAATCCCAATGAAATCGCAATGCCAGCGATGGCAGCAGCAAAACCCCGACGTTTATTAAACCACTTCCCAATCATTTGTCTGCTCATGAGTACCAACATGCCCTGACCACTGAAACGCAATAAAGCAAAGAGCACGCTCAGGCCAATAAATGATAGAGAAGCGAATGCTGACATACTTAATACGTCTTGGCAAAATTCTTCCAAAGCGCTAAGTCCAAGGCTATCATGGCTAAATCGCACCATGTTGTCGATATTGGCAAGCAAGACTAAAATAAGACCCAGAACTACAGAAGCATGGACCACTAAGTGTCGTGAACCAAATTTATCTAAGAGTTTACCGCCGTAGGTTAAATTCAGGCCACTTGCGATTGTTCCGATACAATAAGCCCAAGATAATTGAGTACGACTTAATCCAGTAACATCCATGAGCACATCGTTAAATACTCCAACACCATTGGTTTGACCAGGCAAACTGGCTACGACACCAACGACAGCAGCAATTACGATAAACCAACCATAGAAAAATGGGCTGGACTTCGGAGAAAAAGGAAAATGGGGATCAAGGAGCTTGGACAAGAAAACGGACTTTTAAACACCAGCACTAAATGCAAGGATTATTTCAATCAATAGATCGATTCGTAATCCTCTGGCACGATGTCCCACGTCGCTCCGTAGACATGTATGCGCTTTGTCTCAGTGCCGTCATTATGAACCATATGACCAGCATCTACCCAGGCTAAAATGCCGCCCTTTAAATTAAGTGCTTCATAGCCTTTTTTCTTCAGCTCAAGACATTTTAAGCCGCTGCGATAACCAACAGTACAATAAACAATGATTTTCTTGGATGTATCTGGTTTCATATTGCTAAATGCAACCAAATCAATTGCACCGGGAATAATAGACACTGCACGTTCGTTGTCTTCACGCACATCCAATATAATCACTTGCTCTGATTCAATAATCTTCATTGCGTTTGAAGCGCTGGAATCTGCAACATCGGCAAAATGTTTGGTCTTATAACCTTGATACATTTCTTCTATTTTTACACGATTCGAATTGCTCGAAGATGCGCAAGCCGCTATAGTTAAAGCAAGAAACAAATGGATCAGCTTGGCACTAGGCATCTAAATAGTTTCGCCAGCTACGCTCTGATAGCAATGTGTAAATCTTATCGCAATTAATACTCTTGGAGGCTTGCTTAGTATCCTTTTCGACTATTTCCAATTTTAGGCCCTCTTCAGTTGAAATACCCTGATAATAATCCAGCGCTGTAATTTTATGATTTGAACTAAGATTAAACAAGCCTGTAGAACCAAGCTTGATAAGCTCAACAATGACTTCAGCAGCGTCATCCTCATGAATAAAATTAAATCGCCTGTTTAATGGGCCGCTTACAGCGTAAGATTGCGTAGCCTTTCGCATAGCTTCGCGAATGTAATTACGCTTTGCACCAACGATTGCCGAAAGGCGCAGAATTAACGAGTGCTCTCGTTTAGCAAAAATAGACTCTATGGCTAATAGATGCTGAGCGCGTTTGTCATCCAATAACGCAGCTTCTTCGTCGACCGAATTACCACTAGCGTAGACATAGGTTGAGCTCGTATAGAGCAACGGTGCATCAGGATAATGCTCGATAATTAACTTTGCCATGTTTGTTAAATTATTATCACCACCACCGCGCAATCCTGGGCTTGCTGTTACAACAATATAATCGGGATTGGGCACAGCAGCTTTAATTGAAGCATAGGCCTCTTCACTAGCAGCATCAGCATAAATCATACGAGCGTCGTCGACTGCATCTTTTTGTTCTCGCTGCACGCCCCAAACTTGATCACCAACCTCACGCAATATTACAGCTAGACTGCGCGCAAGCTTTCCGTAACCAATAATTAAAATATTCATATTACCACAATTGTAGGCGATCCATTACTGCGCGCGCCTTATCCGCATCTTCACGCAATATATAGGTATGCCGCAAATCGATTGGCTCATTAAAACTTGCTAACAACGCAGAGTGCTCGGTAACATTATCAATCAATTTTCGTCCTAAAACGCGACGTTCACAAAGTAAACGATCACCGCGCTCAATTGCACCTGCACCGGCAATTTTAGTAAAAACTTGATGACTTTGTCTAGTAAAGACGTGGCAGCCTTCGTTACGTAGCGCACCAATTAATTCATCAGCCAAAAAGTTTTCTTGCTGCTCAGCACCCAAGCGTTCACGCAACACTAATTTTGCAGGTTCACGATGCAGAATACGACGACTCCATGGCAAACCCTGATCACTGGCTTTATGCAACTGGCTAATGATGTAGTCATCACGCATCGCGACGACATCTTCGATACCACGTTCGAGTGAAAGTTCTATTTCACCCTCTTCAATGGCCTTTGATAAATAATATTCAAAGGCTGGTGGAGTTTTATGGAAATAGACCTGCAAAAACATGTGATAACGCGCAAGCAATAAACCTTCCAATGGATGCACGCCGTGTAAATCTAAGCCAAGCTCGGGACCATCTGGCCCCTCGACAATACTTAAACAAGCAATCAAGCGATCTAAATCATAAACACCATAGGTTACGCCCGTAAAATGCGAATCTCGCAATAAATAATCACCACGATCAGCATCTAATTCACCGCTGACTAAAGTTCTTAAAATGCTAGCCAACGGCCCTAATTTTTGCAAACGCTCACTGCGATGTATCGAACGCGATAAAACAGCAGCGACATCTTGTGCGAAGGACGCTTCCATAACTCCTTCATCAACCAAGCCAGCGATTAATGCCAACGTCATATCTTCATGACTTGCTTGCCCATCAGTAATTTCATAGCCCTGGCGATACCAGGTATCAGGTAATTTTAATTTGTCTTTATTAGGGAAATAGGCTTCACTGGTATGACTAAATGGTGCATGACCAATGTCATGCAATAAACCAGCAAAGCGTAAAAGTTTTTTAGCATAAATGCGATCTTCATTTGCGATGTCCAAGAGAAAGCAATCACTGCACGCACACAAGTGATCAAACATTTTTCCACTTAAATGCATAACCCCAACGGAATGCTGAAAGCGATCGTGGACTGCCCCCGGATAAACCATGCTCACAAAACCCAATTGACGAATATGTCGCAAACGTTGCACCCACGGATGGTCGAGCACCAGTCGTTCTTCTTCGTCAACGATAATAGTCCCATGAATTGGGTCGCGAATTTCGTATGTTTGCATTATGGGTTCATATGTACCTATGTTATGTTAAGATCAAGTCTCGGCGAGTAACAGTCATCAAAGGTTTATTAGTTCAAGTGGCGTCAACAGCCTTGCTCACCTATCCATATAGTTCTAGGCTGTTTGCAATGCCATTATTACGCATTCACATTGGTCCAGATAATGTTGTTACACATACCTTGTCTCGTAAGGTATGTACCATAGGTCGGGGTGAGAAAAACGACATCGTCGTCGACAATCACAAAGTCAGCCGCCTGCACGCACGCATCGTCCTCAATGACGACGGCTATTACCTAGTCGACTGCAATAGTTCAAACGGCATTTGGTCCAGCGCTGGACGCATTAACAAAATGAAGCTGGTTAATGAGTGCACCTTTACCATCGGTAATGCCGAATTCTCTTTTTGGGAAGAAGAAAACACTGCGGATGCCGAACCGACAAAAATGGTGGTTACCCAATATAAGCGCATCCCATCCCAAGGTGTAATCGAAGCCGGTAATTTATATCTCGCCCTCTTACAGGAAATTATTGTTGAAAGCGGCAATGCTCAGGACCGCAACGAATTATTTGATCTGGTTGATGACATCGCTGCTGAAGCGCTTGAGGGCGATCGCTGCGCTGTATTCCTCCCTTCGCCTGAAGGCTGGGTTCTCTGGCCACCGCATAAGATTCGTCTACGTGCTCGTTTTGGCGCTACACCGTTTTCACAAACTGTTTTTGATGCGATGCGCGATAAAGCAGAGCCGCTTTTATGCTCACGTGAAAGCGAGCAATTACCACGCAGTGACTCGATGACGATTGCAGGTGTCAGTAGCGCCATGGCCGCTCCTATGCGCGTAGCCGATAATATTCACGGGATGCTCTACGTTGACCGCCTTGGCAAAAAAGAATCATTCTCGCAACAGGATCTCGCCTTCTTAACAGCAGTAGCCAATCAACTTGCCATCAGTATCGAAAACCAAGACGTAGTTATGGGTCTCAAGGATCAGGTAGAACGCTACCAAGACGAGAAGCCAAAAGAAAAGATGGCAATCATAGGCAATTCAGCTGCTATCAAAGGTGCCATCAATTTAATTAATAATATTAATGATTTTACTGAGCCAGTTTTAATCTGTGGCGAAGCGGGTACTGGGCGAACACATTTGGCCAATGCTATTCACGACCGTGGTCCGCACGCAGACGAGCCCATTCAAAGCTTTAATTGTTCGAGCATGGACCCGGACATGGTTGCCGTAAGACTCTTTGGCGGCACGCGCGAAGGTCAATTTAATGATTCAAGCATCCCTGGATTTTTCGAGCTGGCCAATGGTGGAACCGCCCTCCTTGAAGACATCCACTGCATCGATGCTTACACGCAGAAAAAGCTATTACATATGCTTGAAACAGGTGAAGTTATTCGCTGTGGCCACACCACTGTTCGCAAAGTAAATATTCATTTAATAGCAACAACTACACCAGAATTTAATGATGAAGAAGAGAAGCTAGAGCCCGAATTATTGAAGCATTTTAATACGTACCGTATTGATTTACCAAAATTAATTGATCGCCAAGAAGATATCGATTTGTTGATTAAATTCTTTTTGGCTGAGTCATGCAAAAATCACGATATTCCGATTAAGCAATTCACTCCTGAAGCTCAAGCTCTACTCATTTCCTACAACTGGCCTGGAAATCTCACGCAGCTTCAACAAATCATCGAACAAGTTGTTATAAAAAGTGACGGCCCCACCATTACGCCTGATGTCTTTCCTGACTCGCTCTCTGGTAACATTCGTGAGGAAAGCGACTTTCGCATGCCTTTATTGAGTCTCGCAGATATGGAGAAAATCCACATCGAACGCGTGCTAGAGCACTATGGCGGGAACAAAAAAGCCTGCGCTGAGCACCTCGGCATTAACCGCAGTACGCTCTATGCCAAGCTGCGTCTCTATAACATTGATTAATCAAACCGCTTTCTCAGTTCAATTATTGATGCATTTTTTGCATATATAAACAATTTATATCCACCTAGTATGTCTATAAAGCATTATATTTATTGTTATTGATGTTCAAAGTGCATTTATAGGCCATTCAAACTATACATCCATAAAAATAAGGAATAGAAGCTCCCTATCATCAAGGAGCAATAAATGGCACGAGTTCTCGTTACCGACGGCATGGCCGAAGAAGGCATCGAATTATTAAAAAGCGCCGGACACGAAGTAGACTGTAAGAAATTAAACGAAGATGAGCTCCTCAAAGAGATATCAAATTACGACGCGCTCGTCATCCGCTCCGCTACCCAAGTGACCCCAGATGTGCTCGAAGCAGGAGCACCTAAACTTCAAGTCGTTGGTCGCGCTGGGGTCGGTGTTGATAACGTTAACTTAGATGCCGCTACACAAAATGGCGTTATCGTTATGAACGCCCCCCTTGGAAATATTTTATCAGCTGCAGAACACACCATCGGCATGATATTTGCCGTTGTTCGCAACATACCACAGGCGCACAAAAAATTAGTTGATGGCACCTGGGACAAAAAAAGCCACATTGGCGTCGAATTACACGGAAAAACACTTGGCATAATTGGTTTAGGGAAGATTGGCAAACACGTAGCTAGCGTCCTGCAAGCAGCTGGCATGAACGTCATCGCATTTGATCCATTCTTAAGCGAGGAAGTTGCCAAAGAATTAAAAATAGAATCGGTTGAATTAGACCAACTATTTAGCGAAGCAGATATTATAACCGTACACACTCCGCTCACCGAAAAAACCAAACACATGATCAACAAAGATCGCTTTCAGCAGATGAAGAACTCTTGCCGCATCGTTAATGTTGCCCGCGGCGGTATTATTAACGAAGACGATCTCAAAACTGCCCTTGAAAATGGCGATATTGCAGCCGCAGCTCTCGACGTCTTTACCGAAGAGCCACTCCCAGCTGATAGCCCGTTAATCGGCTGTCCAAATTTAATCACTACGCCTCATTTGGGTGCAAGCACCGAAGAAGCACAGATCAAGGTATCAAAAGATATCGCCGTTCAATTCAATGAATATTTCGAAAGTGGTCGCATTATTAATTCTGTGAACATTCAATTGCGCATTGATCCAGCAATTGATGGTTATCTCAATGCCGCAGAACAACTCGGCGCCTTAATGGCACA
>JANQLF010000149.1 GCA_028280785.1 Planctomycetota bacterium | reverse complement strand
CCACTAAACGTGTAGCCTTCCTATGGATGTGTATCTGGGGAAGCTTCACTGCATTGATGCGTCTTAGTTTTATAGATTGGGGTTTTTTTGGCGAAACGGCCCTACCAGCGCTCGCTGCATTTCTAGAACGTTTACCGCATCTTTTTATTCCCTTTATCATTTGGAAAAGTTTAGCACTTAATACGCAAGAATCGGAAACAACACATGAACCTCTTTAAACTATTGCTTTTACTTACTTTCACGCTTGCACCACTGTTTTCCGCAGTCAACGATGAAGCTATCGAAAAAATTCGTCTGATATGGCATCAGGATCCAGCTCATCACGCTGTCCTCGCTTGGTCAGGACCAGAAGGGGTTGTCCATTATGGTAAAAAAGGCGAAGAACTTAGCCAACAAACTATGATAACGCGGTCGACTAATGCCAAAGGCATGAAAAATAGATTTGTTCATTTAAAAAATTTGACAGCAAATCAAGATTATGCCTGCATTATTAAAAGTCGCAATGCAAGCAGTAAGGAATTTTGGTTTCGCACTGCGCCTGATAGCAAAAGCGCGTTCGCCATGGTCGCCGGTGGCGATTCACGTAATCATCGTGATGCACGCTGCCGAGCCAATACCATGGTAAAAAAATTACGCCCTTTGTTTGTTGCCTTTGGCGGTGACATGACCAATCGCGACACTGATAAAGAATGGCAAGATTGGTTTGATGACTGGCAACTCACCATCGGTGATGACGGTCGCTTAATTCCTATTGTCGCCGCACGCGGTAATCATGAGCGTGATAATTTGACTATCAGTAATTTATTTAATTCACCTGATAAAAATATCTATTATACAACCAGCATCGGCAAAGATTATTTCCGCCTATATACGCTTAATTCAGAAATCGAACCAGGTGGCGCACAGGCCGAATGGTTAGCCAATGATTTAAAAACACATGGCAAAACTCATTGGAAATTAGCCCAATATCATAAGCCCATGCGTCCTCATGTTCGAGGAAAACGTGAAGGCATCGATCGCTACCGTGCATGGGCGCCTTTATTTTACCAACATGGTTTTAATTTAGTTATGGAATCCGATTCACATTGTGTCAAATCCACCTGGCCAATTCGCCCAAGTCTGAGTGCTGGTCATTTCGAAGGCTTTATTCGCGATGATAAACGCGGTACTGTTTTTATCGGTGAAGGATGTTGGGGCGCACCATTACGTAAAGCAGACGATCGCAAACCATGGACACGTGACGCAGCAAGTTTTAATCAAATTAAATGGATTCATGTACATCCAGATCGCATAGAAGCACGCACTATTGCCGTCGATACCGTTGAAAGCGTCGGCACAGTCGATGATCAAAAACCATTTACCGCACCAGAAAATTTAGGCGTTTGGCAAGGCGAAAACGGTCCTGTCATTACTCTGAAACCATTTGGCGATACACCAATTGATGCAAGCACTATCGATGAACTCAGTCTCATTGATGTGAAAGTCGACATAAAAGCCGATTCAAATCTTTTTCCTGAAAAAGCGACTATCACCGTTTCCTGCAATAAAGACAACGGCGGAACGATTCATTATACCATCGATGGGAGCCTACCAAAAAGCACTTCACCAGTTTATAAAGAGCCATTCCAAATAACTGAAACCACAATGATTCATGCCGCTTTAATTACCGCAGACAATAAAGCCAGCATGGTCAGTAAATATGTGGCTTATAAAATTCCGAAACCAAAGGGCACACGAGGACCGCAACCAGAGGTATTTGTCGATAGCCTCGAATGGACTTCACAAAGCGCTGGTTGGGGTGTCACGCAGAAAAATAAATCTGTAGGCGGCGGCGGTCTACGAATCGCAGGCGTTAATTACAAGCATGGACTTGGCATGCATAGCCCAGGTCATGTCACCTATAATTGCGATCCCAGCTGGAAACGTTTTGTCGCCACAGTTGGCTTAACCGATCGAGCACGCGGTGATGCGCAGGCTGATCTACGCATTCTGGCAGACGATAAGGAAATTTACAAAAGTCCGAACCCATTCATTCGCTTTGAAGTTCACCATATCAATGTCGCTATCCCAGATGGCTGCAAAGAAATAAAAATTATTGCCGGTGACGGCGGCAATGGACCTGGTTGGGACAATGTAGACCTCGTCGACGCCGGCTTTCTCAAGCAGTAGTTGCCCACTCACCACTTATTAAAGTTTTAAGAGTCCGTCTTGAAGCGCTCAGGACGTTTATAAACTAGCCACTATGGCTTTAGCACCTAAATGCTTATCAGTGCTTTATTTATTAGTGGTATCATTGCACTCCTACCTCCAAGCCAGTGAATCCAACGAGCAGGTCAACAGCATCAATGCGGTAACGATGTTTTTCATTATCCTGTCTGCAATTCTATTTGTGTTATTGCTCTTCATTGTCATCAAGCGCATGCAGGCAGAACGCAACATCGATGAACTCATCTCGAGTGAAGAACGCTTGCGTTTATCAATGGAAGGCACCAACGATGGCCTCTGGGATTACAATTTAGAAACTAACGCTGTTTTTTATTCTGATGGCTATCGTAAAATGCTTGGTTACAGCACCAATGAATTCCCGAATAATATTGAGGTATTTAATGATCACGTTCACCCAGATGACAAAGAAGGCGCCTGGTCGAGCATTGCAACACATTTAGAAAGCAAAATTCCTGTTGATATAGATTTTCGTATGCGCAATAAAAAAGGTGAATATCGCATCATGCAAGTTCGCGCCCAAGCAGTTTGGGAAGGTGACAAAGCAACACGCATGGTTGGTTCTATTCGCGATATTACCGAACGTGTCGAACTTGAAACGCAATTACGCCAATCACAAAAAATGGAATCCATCGGTCAATTAACTGGCGGCATTGCCCACGATTTTAATAATGTGCTCAGCGGCATAATTGGCGCTACTGATATTTTATTACTCAAACACAAAGATCCTGAAGACCAGGAACTTTTAGAATTAATTAGTAATACGGCTTCACGTGCCGCCGATTTAACTAATAGACTCCTCGCCTATTCGCGCTCGTCAGACGTTAACGCCCGTCACATGAGTTTTCATAGCTGTATTCATGAAGCACTCGACATTTTACGAAGCACTATTCAAAAACGCATCAGCATCGCTGAAGAACTGAACGCACAAAAAGACGGTGTTAAAGGTGACATGGCCTTACTGGTCAATGTGATAGTGAATATTGCGTTAAATGCGCGTGATTCGATTGAAAAATCAGGCACCATAACGATTAGCACTGATAACACGATGCTTGGCGATGCATTTTGTCAGAACCAACAATTTAATTTGGAACCTGGTGAATATTTGCATGTGCGCATTCAAGATACTGGTAAAGGCATTGAAGAAGAACTAATAGAACGCATTTTCGAACCTTTTTTTACGACCAAACAAGTTGGTGAAGGCACTGGCCTCGGTTTATCTGGTGTTTTTGGTACCATGCGTGACCATGCAGGTGCGGTGACTGTTGAATCAACTCCTGGCGAAGGTTCTTGCTTTCACCTGTATCTGCCAATCTCCGAAACGGATACCAGCACCCATCAAGATACCAGCACCATTAATCAGGCTATCGGCACTGGCACTATTTTAATTGTTGATGACGAACCGATCATCCTGCAAACAACCGAACGACTACTCAAAATTAATAAGCACCAAACCTTCTGCGCTGACGATGGTACCACTGCACTCGAGGTTCTCGCCGAACACCCTGAAATCGACGTCGTCTTACTCGATATGATTATGCCCAAGATGACCGGTGAAGAATGCTTTGCCAAAATTAAGGAAATAAATCCAGACCTGCCGATTATCATCATCTCTGGCTTTACCAACGAAGCATCAATCGATGAACTGAAAGCAAAAGGCTTATTCGGATTTATTAAGAAACCATTTAACATCAACGATCTGTTAATGTTGATTAACAAAGCTCTCAATAAAAAACAAAAGAATTAGCCAGCCGTTTAATCGGCTAAATGGCCCAACTTCTCAGATATACTCGCTGCAATGCGACACAGTTCCTTGGCATAACCGTGTAAGCGTTTTTTATCACAGCGAAATTCTGGGCAATGAATACTGATCGCTGCAACTGGTTGATCGTGCACATTAAATATTGGCGCAGCAATAGCATGCACGCCGTCAGTAAATTCACTACTCTCTTCGGCCCAGCCATTTTTTTCGATTTCTTCAAATTGTTCGATTAATTTTTTCTTACTACGAATAGTTTGCTTGGTATGAGCATCGAATTCTAATTTTTTGATAATTCGTTCACGCAGTGGCGCTTCGTGCATCGCGAGCATGACTTTACCAGCCGCGGTACTATGCATCGGCAATTGCGTTCCGATGGCATACGACACCGATGTGGCATCAACGCCCTTGATCTCATCAACCAAAATCGCACAGGGTATCGCTGAATAAACGCTAAATTGCACAGTCTCTTCAACACTGCCACTCAGCTCAAACATTAAATCCCTGGCTACATCGTAAATGCGGTGCTGCTCGTAAAACATACGCCCGAGTTGTAAAACCTTGGCCCCTAAAAAGTATTGTTTACTGTTTGGGTCCTGACCGATATAGCGCTTACGCACAAAGGTATTGAGGAAACGATGCACGGTACCGATGTCCATATCAAAGGCTGTGGCAATTTCAGAGACCGACATCGGCCGGTTGGCAGACGCTACCACATCCAAGAGCTCGAGCCCTTTGAGCAGTGTTTTTACAACACTGCGATCATCAGATTGTTTTGCATCGTCAGCCACAAATACTCCTGGAACGCCAATCAAAGCTCTCCCTGCCTCGATTGACTATACCAATTATTTTGGTATATTACCAATAGTCTACAAGCACCAATTTGAGCGTGCCCCAACCGATTCATGAACTTGGAGTTTGCATGTTACGCATTCGTCGTGCTGCCGTTATTGGTGCCGGCACCATGGGTTCAGCTATCGCTGCCCATTTAGCCAACGCCGGTATTCCTTGTCTTTTACTCGACATCGTTCCTAAGGATGCCGAGATTCGTAGCTGCATTGCCATTGAAGCAATCAAACGCTACGCCAAAGCAAAACCGGCACCCCTTTATGATGCTGCCGACGCTGACTTAGTCAGCCCTGGTAATTTAGAAGATGATTTCGATAAACTTAAAGAAGTCGATTGGATTATCGAAGCGGTTCCTGAAGTACTCAGCATTAAGCAAGATTTATTTAAACGCCTCAATGAGATCCATCACGAAGGCCAATTAATCAGTTCGAATACCTCTGGGATTGCGTTAGCAGATATTACCAGCGTTTGTTCAGACGTATTTAAAAAGCACGCCTTTATCTGCCACTTTTTTAATCCACCACGCTACATGCATTTACTCGAATTAGTCAAAGGCAACGAAACTGACGCGGCTATTTTCGATGAATTCGTTGACTTCGCAGAACTAAGTCTTGGCAAAGGTGTCGTCGTTGCCAAGGACACGCCGAATTTTATCGCCAACCGTGTTGGCGCTTTCGATATGTGCTTTGCCCTCGAATTAATGCAAAACCTCGGTATGCGCGTTGAAGAAGTCGATGCCCTTGCCGGTCCCCTCATTGGCCGACCGAAAAGTGCCGTCTGCCGATTACTTGATTTAGTTGGCATCGATGTCATCGGTCACGTTAATCGTAATATTTACGACGGTGCGCCTGATGATGAATCACGTGAGGTCTTTGCTGAAAATCCGCTGCTACAACGCATGATCGAAGCTGGTTTACTTGGTGACAAAAAAGGAGCAGGTTTCTATCGCAAGAGTAAAGATGAAAAAGGCAAACGCGTTATTGAAGCCCTCCAACTCGAAGACCTCAGTTACAAGCCCAGTGAAAAAATCGATGTCGACGCCTTAAAACAAGCAAAGAAAATTGCAGACATCGGTGAACGTATTCGCTTCTTAATGGAGCTCGATAATTATCACGGTGACTTTGTATGGCAATTACTGTCACAAAGCCTGTGCTATGCGGCCAACCGCATTCCAGAAATTGCTGACACCGTCGAAGACATCGACCACGCGATGTGCTGGGGCTTTAATTGGGATTATGGTCCCTTTGAATTATGGGATGCCATAGGCATCGATTACATTTGCGAACGACTCGAACGCGAAAACAAAGACATTCCAAAACTCGTCAGCGAAAAACGCGGCGGCAGTTTTTATAATAAAGATGCCGGTGCTGATGAAGATCCTCGTTTACTCAATGCCGATAACTTGCGCAGCGCTGCAGTATTCAGCAATGATAATGCCTCTTTAGTTGAGCTCGGTGACGAAATCGTTGCCTTGCAAATTCATTCACCCAACAACACCCTGTCGATTGATGTCCTTGCATCTATTCGTAAAGCAGTCGACATAGCTGAAGAACAATATCGTGGCTTGGTCTTATGCGCGACTGGATCTAATTTTTCCTTCGGTGCTAATTTAAAAGAAATGCTTCAAGTCGTTGAAGACAAAGGTATCAGCGCTGTTGATGAAATGATTTCAAATTTCCAACTAACATCGATGATGCTCAAGCACAGCAGCATTCCAACGGTTGCAGCATCGCAGGGCCTAGCCCTTGGTGGTGGCTGTGAATTTGTGATTCACTGTAATCGCATTCAATCGGCACCCGAATTATACATCGGCCTAGTCGAAGCGGGCGTTGGTTTACTACCTGCTGGTGCTGGCACTAAAGAAATGGCAGTGCGCGCCAGTGAATGGGCTGGCGACAGCGGCAACTCTTTATTTCCAAAAATAAACAAGGCCATGGAATTACTCGGCATGGCTCAAATGTCAGCAAGCGCAGCTGATGCTCGTAATAAAGGCTTCTTGCGCAACGCTGACTGCATCTCGATGAATAAATTATTTATTCTGCATGATGCCAAGCAACATGCCTTGCAACTAGCCAATCAGCACTTCCGCCCGCCATCGCAACGTCCCGTACGTGTTATGGGTAAAGGCGGCATCAGCGAATTTAAAGTGCGTCTGCATAATATGCGTGAAGCCCAATATATCAGTGATCACGATTTATTTATTCTAAACACCATTGCCCATGTTATCTGCGGCGGTGATGTCCCAAGCGACTCAATGGTCAGTCATCAGCATTTATTGGATTTAGAACGCGAAGCATTCTTAACCTTACTCGGTACCGAGAAATCCCAACAACGTATCGAACACACGATGAAAACCGGTAAACCCCTGCGGAATTAAGCGAGAAGCACATGGAAGAAGCAGTCATAGTTAGTGGTGCACGTACAGCAGTCGGTAAAGCCGGTCGCGGTAGTTTTCGTCAAACGCGTCCCGATGACCTTGGTGCGCACGCTGTTGCCCAAACACTCGAGCGTTGCCCCGGAATAAAAGCCGAAGAAATCGACGACGTGGTTATTGGTTGCGCTACACCTGAACAAGAACAGGGCTATAATATTGCGCGCATTATTGCCCAACGTGCTGGCCTACCCAATAGCGTACCCGGCATCACCGTGAATCGTTTTTGTTCAAGCGGTCTGCAAACCATCGCCCAATCAGCTGAGCGGATTATTTGCGGCAATGCCGACGCGATAATCGCTGGTGGCGCTGAATCGATGAGTTATGTCGGCTTTGGTACCGCCAATGAATTAATGCCAAACCACGCACTCGCTGCGGATAACCCACACTCCTATTTGGCAATGGGTTTAACTGCCGAAAAAGTTGCTGAGCAATATTCGATAAGCCGTGAAGACGCCGATCAATTTGCTTTTGATTCGCATCAAAAAGCAATCGCCGCCATTACTAACGGCTGTTTTAAAGATGAAATCGCGCCGATGGATGTCGTGGTGCAAAACCAAGGCAAAGATGGATCTTTTTCTGAAGCAAAATTAACGGTCGATACCGACGAAGGCCCACGTCCCGATACGAAACTTGATAAATTGGGGACACTGCGCGCGGTATTTAAAATGGGCGGTAGCGTGACTGCTGGTAACAGCTCCCAAGTCAGCGATGGTGCCGCTACAGTTTTAGTCATGTCGCGCACTAAGGCCGATGCACTCGGCTTAAAACCATTGGCTGTGTTTAAAGGCTTTGATGTCGCTGGCGTTGCTCCAGAAATTATGGGCATTGGTCCAGTCGAAGCCGTGCCGCGTTTATTAAAGCGCACTGGCCACAGCCTGGATGACATCGACTTAATTGAATTAAATGAAGCCTTCGCCACGCAATCACTGGCCGTTATTCGTGAATTGAATTTACCGATGGATAAAACCAATGTGAACGGTGGCGCGATTGCCCTCGGTCACCCCCTCGGTTGTACTGGTGCAAAATTAACGTTGAGCCTGATTCACGAATTACGCCGTCGCGGTGGTGGACTTGGACTGGTGACGATGTGTATCGGTGGCGGTATGGGCGCAGCTGGCTTATTTGAAGTGTTGCCAGCTTAATTGCCAAATCTGACAATTAATGTTTTACCCTGTCAAATAATAGCCATTTTTGTGAATTGCTCTTGGTTGTAGTTCTAAAATCAACCAAGGGGATTCACAATGAAGAGTCTTTTTGTATTAGCATGTATTCTTATGGGATTATTTTTCTATTTTTGAATGATTTTCATCATGAGGATCGCATACCAGTCTACGAAAGCATTGCTGCAGGCACGTTAAAGTCATCTGTTTTTTCAGCCCAAGTCCAAATGCAGGCAGCTGGTCATATAGACTATAACAATAATGATGTCGGAGAATACAGTTTTTTAAATCAACTTTCAGGCAGAAGAAAGCTAATTACTGGTTTGTTAGCGGAAAATGTGAAGGAAAACGGCCTAAGCCAAGCGAATAACTATAATTTCATTATCTATCTACCCGATGGGAGAGGTGGTATGTATGACGCTGAAGGTTATCGCAAAGAATTACATAAAGACCTTGGCGTCTCCTTACGAGAACAATATTATCTTGCCGTAGCTTGGCCTGTTGATTGGAGCAAAGCCAGAAGAATATTTGTAATGGGTCCAGACGGACAAATAAGATCCACTAATTTACATGAAGAACGAGAGGCATTCAAAAAGAATCCAACTTGGCAACATTTCTACAAAGTGCTTCCAAATACCTTGGAAGAAATCGAGGCCGCATGGTCCTTGGATAAATGGCCCTACTATGCGAGATAACTAGTAGACAAACGCAATCAATACACCAACTACAAGTATTTCGATTGTTATTAATAAACCCGCAATGCCCTTGACACCAGCGTGTTCACATTGCTGCAAGCATAATATGGAATAATGCACTACTAAAATAATACAGACATGGAAGACATAGAACACGCCTGTCTTTAATAACCACGATGGGCCACCCATTTCTTCATTATAAAAAAACACAAAATAGATTATGCCAGCAATCATTTGGTAGACTGCATAGAGGCAAATTTTCTTTAAGCCATCTTTATCGAGATCACTTAACTCAGACACGCTGCAATTCCGCTCGTTTACGATAATCGCGCGGGGTCACCCCGCACATGCGCTTAAACATGCGGGCAAAGTAATTAGGATCTTCATAGCCAACGGCCTGGGCAATTTCAGTCATATTTTTGGTACCGTCTTCTAAAAACATTCGTGCACGATCGATGCGATGCTTGTTGATATAATTCTGCACCGATAAACCAGTCGTGTTTTTAAATAGTTCACCGAAGTAATTCGAACTTAAATGCACACGATCGGCTAAATCACTGACGCGTAGATCATTTTCATATTCTTTATAAATAATCGCAATGGCCTTGGCCACTGGTCCTGGTGCTAAATGTTCCAAAGCATCATTGGCGCCGTACATGGCCCAAGCGCGGCTAATACATAATAATAATTCAGAAAGCGCGTTAAGCATCGCGGACTTCCAAGCTAAATCCTGTTGCTCTTGCTCGTCATACATGCGTTGACACAAGGTACGCACTAAACGCTCATGCCGTGGGGCTAAATGTATTTTATGCACATCGCCGCGCTCTAATTGTAAAAAGCATTCACGCAGTCCCGGCAAACGCACCACATCATGCATCACTGGGTGCTCAGTAATTTTTTCACCCATTAAAATATTAAAAATACCTAAATTATCTTCACAGACATAGGAATGCACATCTTGCATATTCATTAAATAAAAATCACCCTGCAACATCGGATAGATGTGCTCACCGATATAATGGGTGCCACTGCCATGGCTGACGAAGACAAACTCAAAGAAATCGTGCGAGTGCCAATGATGTTGGTGATAATTATGGCCACCAGCCAACTTTATACATATCGGAAATTCATCCTGTAAATAAGTGGCTAAAGTTAATTGTTGAGGAGTTCTAGGCATAACTGACTATAATTACGTGGCTTATATGAGTGCAGATTCAGATGTTATAATACAATTGGTTTGTTTCAATCAGTGATTTGTCCTAATTTTGCCAACAAGAATCCTGTCATAAGTCATTGCCGTTACATATAATACAGGGCCAAAGGAGAGCGTTATGAACGCCACAGCCACAATAAACGGCCTCGACCCCATGGATGTCAAAGGCACTGTACAAGCGGTACAGGACGATGGTTTTGCTTTTTTCCCAAACTTAATTGACCGTCAATTTGCTAAAGATGTCTGCGATAAAATAGATCAACTCACCCATCTCGAACATGATGGCAACGGCAAAAATGGTGAAGGCATTGACCATTTTAAATGTGTTTTTAATCGTGACCCATTTTGGTTGCAATTTATGGATATGCCTGGCGTCATCGACAGTGTTGAAGAATTAATGGGTGACCAATGTCATATTATTGGTATGAGCGCTTGGCGTACCCCTCCAGGTGCTGGTAATAAATTTATCCACGCTGACCAAATATTCGTACCAATGGACGAAGAATTATTAACCAGCGGTCGCGTGCATCTTCCGGTATTTATTTCAACCTTACATTTTTATTTAGTCGACATTGATATCGATTTATGCCCAACTTGGGTTATTCCGGGTACCCATAAATCTGGTCGTGGCCCCGGTAAAGATTTACCGAAAGACGGTCATCACGGCACCATCCACGGCAATGAAACATCATGGAATGGCCATGAAGAAACGCCGATCCTCACCAATGCTGGCGATGGCATGTTATTCCGTAGTGAAATTTGGCACGGTGGTTCAAAAAATAATACGCCAGACCGTTGGCGTTATTTACTCCAAGTGCATTATGCCCAACGTGGTATTGCCCAGCGCTTTAATCCGTATTTAAACTTTAAACACAACCCTGTGGTTAAGGCAGCGGCAAATGAGCGCCAGCTCCGCTTACTCGGAAAACACAACATTTCCGCGTATGGCTAAATCCCTGTCATAAAAACAAATCCTAATTATCCCGCCAAGGACATACATGTCTTTGGCGGGATAATTAGGATTTGTTTTTATGACAGGGATCTAGCCATACGCGGAAATGTTGTGTTTTCCGGGTAAGCGGAGCTGGCGCTCATTTGCCGCTGCCTT
>JANQLF010000124.1 GCA_028280785.1 Planctomycetota bacterium | reverse complement strand
CAAACGATCACCGGACGTTGATTCATTACTGCCACCATTGCTATAGGTTTTCGTTTGATCAATCAAATCACCGGCTGTTTCAATATCATCTTCCAATTCGTGTTGATTGACATCTTCGGGAATAACCGGACTGGCTTTAATCGTTCTAACAATATTACCAGCGACCACTGGGTCCGTATTATTATCACCATTTAAATCACCAAGTGCCAAATTGGTTAAGTTGTCACTAAGTCGCGTACGTAATTCTTGCACACCTGCTTCTGTTTCAGGTAAATTTAATTCGCGCAACAACAAGACTTCGGTCGCAAGAACTTCATCACCATCAACCGTCTCGCCAGCCATCGCAGAGCCACTCGTTGCAGACCAATCATCCGCCATGGTTGCTGATTCCTGATAATCGAAATATTCGACCGTCGCATAGCGTAAATTTAATGTTTTAGTCGCATCGTATGGGTCCGTCATCGTGCGCGTCACGACTTCTGCAATGGGTGGTGTAAAATCGTTATTTGTTGAATTACTGCCCCGACCAGTCACATGCAAGCATGGGCGGTTATAAATGGGTTCATAAACCAAAACCTCCTCTATGGCATCTTGATCGCCACCACGCGTCACATCAGGAGTGCGTATTATGCGAATGAGATTGCCACGTTGGAACACATCATCTACAGAATCATTATACGTATAATCAGCTGTATTGCCTTCTGCCTTATCCCAATCACTCGTTTGAAGATTGTTGTTTACTATTTGAGTCGTGGTGAATTTATTTGGTTCACCAGTTCGCAAACCGTTCGTTTCTTCGTCCAAGGTCTTAATATTTTTAGCACCACCAAATGTGTAAACCGCATCATTGCCATTGCGATCATCAACCGTGACCTCAAGCGTTGTTTTACTATATGCTTTTGTTGGTTCGATACTGACATTGGCACCCATATCACGATCAGCATTTTTATCGACATAGGTATAGCTCACTGTGCCTCCAGCATCAACGCCGTTATCATTTTCACCACCACGCGTGTACGATGTGGCAAACGCAAAAAAGGAGTGCGTATCATCAGTTTCATAGCCAATCACTTCAGCAGCTTCGCTATCTGCTGGATTAGAACCAACGGTTCCCTGCACTTCGTTTGGATACCAAATATGGGTCAAACAGTGTCGCAGCCGCTCCTGATCATCACTACTTAAAGCACTCCACTCGGCACCAGAGAGACCAGGATGATGGTTGTCCGTGTAATAATTATAGCGCGTCGTTTTGCCACTGGAGAAATTATTACTCGTTGGTGTACCGGTTACCGCTGGCGAGGAAACACGTACTAAATTACTTTCACTATCATAATCAAAGGTTATCGTGCGATTATTGGTTTGACCAGTGAAATCCTCAGACGTATCATTATCCGAGAAATCCATATCTCCCTTAAAATCAATGACCTTCGCTAAACGGCCATGCGTTTCCGTTCCCGCATCAACAATGGTTAGCGTTCGCCCACCACTGCTTTGCGATGTGGCAGCGTAATATTGGTAGCGAATCTCACGGCCAAGTGTATCGACCACGTAGGCCACGACCTTTTTCTCATCTCCATTCGATGCAGTGCCGTCAGGATCAATTTCCTCATAATGAATGGTCAAGGAATTGTCATTGCGATCTTTAATTTCAATGAGACGACCATTCGCATTTGGTGTGCCTGAATCACTAAAGTCATTATAGATCCACACATCACCATTATTTTTACGAATCTCAAAAGTGCTATCTGTGCTATTACGTGTTAAGGCGAGAAAGTTACCTTCCTCAACGCCCCACTGATCAGCGCCGATATTAGTAAATGCACGAGCGGAGCCGCCTGATCGGATCTCAATATAGTTAGCAGCACTATCAGCGCCACTGCCATCTTTAATTAAATAATCATAGGCGTAGTGAAAACGCCATTGGGCACCAAAGTCATTCACATCCCAACTACCTATGTAATCATGGCTGCGATAGCTCCGATTAAAGGAGAAATTAAATCCACGGCCAAGTATGCTCAAATCTGTAATATTTAATTTCTTCTCGCCGTCAGAGAGATCAACTGTTTTTATTACTTTCTTACCCTTAAGGTCTGCCCTACCAGCAACATCTGGACTCTGTGCGGGTGGGCATGTCTTCTGTCCGTTATCATCCCCACTATCCGTATTCTCACCCCATAATGGCCATTTATTGGGATTAAATTTTGGATTAAATTTAGGACTCACTTCCAAATAGTCAGACAACTCTACAGATCGTGCTGTCGAGGTCGTAACACTTTGTTTGACACCATAACTAAATGCACAATAAACACGGAATCCAGATGGGGATAATGACCATGTCACATCGCCATTGCTGTCACTAGCCGATGTGCTTGGTCCAGGAAATGTAGATACACTCGCTGTATCGTCATGCACCATGTAGGCCGTTGTTTCAAACTCGACGTTTTCCACTGCCGGTGTCAGCGTCATGGTTTGTGCAACGGGACGTGAATCAGCAAGATACACACAACGCTTGGTAAAATTCGCCTCAACTGCAGTGGTTGCATGGGTACCACGAACGGTTCCGTTAATATGGGCACGTAATTTTACATCGTCCTTACTAGCACCTGTCTCTGAATAACGGACTACAACGATTGCCTCATTAGGAGTGCCACCACTAGTTGTCACAGTCGTAGAAAAATTACTGCCACTCGAACCAAATTTCACTTCACTGGTGCCACCCGTATTTACTAACTGGCTGACCTCGACACTCGTTGCTGTAGTTCCTTGCACCACAATTTTAAATTCTTCACCAACACCTTTACTCAAATTGGCAAAAGTCCCTGCTTGTGATGGCCGCAAAATAATCGATTGACCATCGCCATCAGAACTCAGTGATAAAGTTACTGAGTCTGCATCAGCAACGCCATCACTGGTACCATCTTCAATAGTTTTGGTGGTCGCAGAAATGGCGGTGCCCACTAAACTTTTAATGCTCGCCGTCGCTTCTACCGTCGTGATATCAATCGTTACATTGCTATCGACTTCTAATGTCACCACCTTGCCATCACCAGACAAGGTTGCCGTATCTACACCAATACCACCAGACACATTATAATAGGATGTCGTTTCGGCTGTCGTCTCATCCATCGATTCAGAGAAACGTAAATATACCGTTTGCAAATCACCACTATCACAGGTTGCAATATCAAAGGTAGCTGTCCCTCCAAAATCTACGTTATAATTACGGCCTGAATCGGTACAGTTGGATGTCGCATCAATAATATCACCAGTTCGCGCATCACAGTCTAAAAAGTCAGCATAGGTAATATTTTGGGTGCCTGCTGCATCGACATCTAAATACCACACCGCGTAGGCATCATCACTACGCAGGGTCACTACATTTCCTGAACTGCCATTAACTGTGAAATCATTTATATTAACCGCGCTCATTGCTTGGAAATCAACGGTGGCCGCCGCACCAATGGTTAAACTGTCCCCTGCAAACCCAGTTCCGAATCCAACTGTACTGGATGAACCAATATCAATTGCATTTGCGGTGTGCGAATCACGGAATTGATGGTTGGTTCCGCCATCTAAATGTAATGTAGAAGTCCCGTAGTTAATCGTCGCATTCGCATCGGTATCCCAATTACCTGCGGTCATGGTTATATCTGAAGCATTGAGAGTTAGTGTGGTGTCTTTACTGGTGGTCACATTACCATCGATAGTCACATCCCAATTATTTACCGAATCCGTATCAAAGGTACCAGCATTGATATTAAAATCATTATCAATATCTACATCAGCGGTTGGCTTCACGGTCGCACCAGTTGCATCAATATTGAGATCATAAAACGCATCACCATTCGGGCTTATAGATTGTGTACCGCTACTGGCATTAAAGCTAACCGATGAGGTACCTGCATTAAAAATATCGTTATTGGTCCAATCCCCACCGACAATGATAGTCGCCGATTCTGCATTAAATGTTTTGTCACCGGTTTCATCTGAATTTTGAATTTCAAAATCACCAGAAACCGTCAGAGTACCACTACCAGCCCACATAGTATTGGATTTATTATCGCCATTTGCACCACAAATGACTTCTGTGCACGTCACATCATAGGTGTCCATATCAAACGATCCAGTTGTTGTGACGCGCAAGACGCCACAAGTGACGTTGCCACCAAGCGTCATCGTTCCACTTTCTATGCGCAGATCCGCATCACCGTAGTTGTCACCTGGAAACGTCATGGTCGAAGTCGCGGTCAGAATAATGTTACCGCCATTCTCATCCCACACAGGTCCGTTATTGGTTAAGCTACTTGAAAAATGTAATTCCCACGAACCACCGTCTGTCGAAATAGTGCTCGTACCATCACCAGTCACCAAATGGTTTGCACGAAAATCTTCAGCTAACGTAATCGTCGTATTATTTGAAAAATTTACTGTGCCAATCACATTATTCGCACTATGGGCATTCTCGACAGTACTATCACCCGTTATGGTCAGCGTACCCTGATTTTTTAGCCACATGCCGCGTTTACTGGCGATCGTCACATCACCACCAACACTCAAGGTATATCCCGTCGCATCCCAGGTATCCCCACTCGTTGGATTACCGTCCAAACCAAATGCACCACTGACAGTTAGATTACGAGCCATAGTAATGTTGCCGGTGTAATCACTCTCAACTGTTACACTGGCTACCATACCTCCGAAAGAATTGTCTATCGTCGCATCTCCATTACTGGTCGAGCCATCAAAGATTACATTGTCACCACTACCTGGCACAGTGTCTCCTGACCAGTTGGCAGCGGTCGACCAATTAGAATCACCGCCTCCATCATCCCATGTGATATCTGCCGAATAGGCAGCAATGCTTATAAACACTAAAATCAGAGTTGCTAAATAAGAAGAAATTATTGAGCGCATGGTCACTCCATTGTCAATTAAATGTCATGAGGATGAGAGAAGGAACTGCTCCTTATAGCTTAATATCAGGCTATGCAATAGTCGTATATATGAAACATGTGTTATACTCTAACAGGCTTAAAATACATGCAGATGCTGCAGCAAATCTCGCAAATAGTGCGGCATCTGCGCCTAGTTTTGTCCGCAAATGTCCACCTTTGTCCCTACTTAAATCATTTGCTCATTTTAACTTATATACCCAAGTAACTATATAATCTATATTTACAAATTTGCCTTGAAATCATTGACATTGAAGAGGTCTACTATCAATCTTAATTAAAAGGGCGCTCAGATGGGCACCTTTTTATTAGGTTATTTCCTCAGATGGCGCCTCCGGTTCACCTGCTGTTGTCGACTCCTCAACTGGCGAATCTTCCTTTAGACAACATTACAACACCCTGTCATGTTCATCTTACGGATGGTAAATCAACAACTCCAAACTAATGTAATATCACACAATTCAGTAATGAGTCCTAAATAGCACTCAGACTATTCCCACGAATCACATCAATTTCATCAAAAGTGAAAATATTATTTTCCAATAAAAGCATGTACTGATCGGTGATCGTCTTATCAAACAACAAAAGATCATCTGTGTTAATAGTGATATCCAGACCATGATCAAAGAGCGTGCGAATTGGATGCTCGGCAAGTGATCGTACTGCGCCCAAAGCAATATTACTTGATGGGCAAATATTGAGTCGAATACCCTTGTTAAGAATCATATCCATCACGGCCTCAGATGAGACAGCGCTAATACCATGCTGTATTTCATGCGGGTTTAATACCTCTATTGCCTCTGTAATAGAATGATGATCAGAGAATTCACCAATGTGCACCTTGCATTTAAGGTCAGCCCCTCGTGCCTCTTTGAATATGTTTTGGAAGGGCAACAAATCTTGATCTTGTTCTGGTCCATAGAGATCGATCCCATCAAAGACACCGCTTTTAATGCAGGCTACGATATCTTCATTGATCTCAAGCACATTGGCGATTTTATTAATACCAATTTCAGGGCGAAAATGAATTCTATCAACAAACGCATCCTTCAAGCTCGCAACGGCCTCAATAAAATTATTGATATCATGCGCAAAAAAACGCACCAAGTTATAATCAATACTTGCCTCTAGGTAGGTCACGCCGTCAGCAATGCTGTCCTCAATGGCCAATGTGAAAAAACGTAAGACATCTGCATCTGTATTCAAAATTGGATAGACTGACCCCTTAATGATGTCGATCATCCCATCAAGCCCATCATAGTGATCCGGCAATATTAGGTCAGGACATTCGTAATGCTTCCTCAACGTTTCCCGACTCATACCGAGAATCAGGTGATTATGCACATCGGCCTTCGGCACATGCTTCAGCTTATCTCGATCGCTGTTCATTATTTTACCAGAACTCTAATCTTTTGGCGCATTATGTGAATACCCTGCACCAATTTCCAAGAGTCGCTCTAACTTAATTTTCTGCTCATCGGTAAGGCTTTTGCACTTCTCATTAAAAAATCGCTCACCTAATTCATATTTGATATCGTAGATAACTACGCCATGGCCTAATCCACCGGCCGCATCAAAGATATCGAGATTGATTAACTGATGCAGAGCAGCTTCATTACCCCGCCTAGCGAGACTAACCAAATGCCGATAATCAATCCCTGCTTGATGCGCCATGTGCAAGGTTTCATCCCAGACATGATAAGGCGATAATTCCTGCTCTGGCGTAATGCTGATGAAATGCGACACCCCCTGTCGACCATAATGTACTTCAGATACGCTAAACGTGCCAGCGATGGAATAATATTTACCATCTTTACCTATTGATATGTGCTGCATGCGGTCAGGTAAATTCGTTGTATACACAACAAGCATATCATCCGAGGGCGGATCCTCGATTCCAAAAATCGTTGTATGTGCCGTAATCCGAAAACCGTCATCCCTGACTTCGACACTAACGCGCTCTGAATCAATCCAGAAGGAAAGGCGCACCATGCGCCCCTCATTTTCTAGCAAGAAATCCCTTAGCACCTCGCCATCGTTGCGCATATCACTAAACATTGGTCCGAGGTAAATAGAACGAAATGGATAGGCAGGCTTAAACATGGATTGACGATAGATTTCGTTTTCCTGCTTTAATAGAACATTTTCGCTATGCAGCACATACATCTGCGTGGCCAAAGCAATTGATAACAGGGCAAACACAATCAGTCCAAAGCGGCTATAAGTATATTTCTCTTTGTTATCCATGCAGTGAACTACCACCTATGATCACGGGATCACCATGAGAAACTCGACGTTCATGACTCTATTTAAGTACATTCCATTGTATTCGTATTTTTCACCCAACTGAATATCATTTGCGCCACGCCTGCTCAATTCTTTATTGCTGACCGCTAATTCCTTGTAGACATCACGTTTCGTAGCTAGTTCATTCCACCTCGACCATTTTACCTGAGACATCTCGGTATCGGTCGCAAGTATTTCGATCATATCTCCGGAATTAATTCCACTTAAGCGTATATCGCATCCAGTTAACGCTACGACACACAAGATACATAAGATGATCTTCTTCAACACAAGCATTAGTTCTAGAGTACAATTTGCAATATCGATAACAATCGGAAAACTTCTTTCTCAATCGGAATGCAATTCAGACAGACTATTCATTCGATGAATACTGAGAATCCTTAATTGGTGAAAATGATCGGCCCTCCACTCCATTGGACAGGCTGCTCACCCAACTAAGAGCGAGGCTATAGTAAACCCAATACATGTCTCCGCCTCTTACAAGAGCTTCAAAAATCAGCATGAATCCGAGGAAAAATAACGCAAACACTATATTACATGTTTTTATATCTGCACGGTTAGTACAAATACCAAGAAATGACGTAATAGCAAAAATAATGGCAATAATAAAAGACAGGACAAGTAAGGCAAAATGAAACTCGCTCGAAAGTAGGCGCTTATCACTTTCCATTGGTATATATTTTAAGACATAACCAACCGCTGCTGCGAATATAAATACTCTCCATACCGGGTAATGGAAAAGGGATAGAAACTTATGCACGTAATTACGAATGTCCTCACCACGTATTTCGTTTTTATAAGCTCCTGAGGCGAAGAATTTACGAGTATTCATAAATAGCAATACATTAACCCACGTTAAATAGGTGAATAACACCGGGAACACGTAATATGCAAAGATAGCAATACCGGCGGCAATAAATATTGAAGCTAAACGATACTGCCTTCTCATTGCTCTATCGAGCCTTTTATCCACAACTCCCTGCAACTCTAACTCAGCCCATGCTATTGAGCGATCATATTCAGCTCGTTTTATTCTGAGAGATTTTAGTCTGTTCTTGACATGGGCTATCAACTTTGACTCAATCCCTTCTTCCCTTGCACTATCCAAATGTCCATAATCACTACTGTGGATCAAATGTTGAAAGGTGGATTGACAGGGATTGTCGACTACATCCTTCAGCGTGCGTTCTATATAAATAATTTTGTCATCAATTTTACCTTGGTGCCACCTATCCAAACCAATAGATTTATAAACCCGAAACTGAGGCTCTTTTTTAATATACGGAACTTCATAGAACCAGGTTTGTGTAGATAGCGCGTAAAACATACACGGCAAGAAGACTATATTCAACGCACAGATTATCCTCCACAACGATGCATAAACACCTTGCTGAGCGAGAACCTCCCCTAGGTCCCAAGGTTTAAGTATTTTCGGAAGCTTCATATAAATTCAAAAGCATCATAGAGAGTAATTCGATGATACAAAACAAGGAATTGTCTTTAAATCATCCACCCCTCTCTACATCTAGTAATCGCAATGGGAATCAGATCTATTCACTACAAACCGTGTTTCTTGAGTGCCATTTCAATATCACTGACCTTGACTAAGAATTGCTGTATTTTGCAATCCATTTTGGTCTCCATCGTCTCAATCAAGTCTTCATTTAAGATGCCGGCGACAGCAAAGCTCACACTACCATCATCATTCAAATCCAGTGGCACAAATTCGAAGCGTCGCATTACTTCCGGATCAAATATGTCTAATAATTCATTTATCAGTTCATAGTCAGCGAGGTTAATATATGGTATACCAAGATATTCCATCAACACCGAGACTATTTTTTCTTCTGTGATGATCCCTAAATCCACTAAGGCAGGCCCGAATGGCATGCCAGTCAGATGTTGGTGTTCAAATACTTCATCCGCTTGATCCTCGGTGATGAGACCGAGATCGAAAAGAAGCACCGATAATTTTCTCAATGAAGTCATTTGGACTCCACTATATCCTAAAAATATCTAATTCAAATAAGTTAACAATCCAAAAGCACCTACCTATTATAACAGCAGGTGTTATGATAGCGCATGGACAAAGCAAAGATTAAGAAATTGATCCTATGCTGCATGATCGCCTGGTATCCATGTGTGTTTATCTATCAGGCATCATTCTGGCCGTGGAATTGGGGTCCCGCTGAATTTCCACATCCACCTTGGATGGAAGAAGTATTCGATAAGGCTGTTCATGATTCACCTAAAGATCTCGATAGCTGGATTGTTGAACTCAACGCAACACCCAGATTGAACACGTACCATCATATTCACTACACGTTCACCCTGCATCACAGCAAAGAAGGTGATTCCTTAGTCGCCTCACCACCAAGAGGACACTATTGGGATTACAAATCCTCACTGATTGAAAGAATTATCTTTCTCGATTTCGATAAAGTCGATTATTATTTTTGGGATGGCATCATCGGCGACAAGGATTCTATTTATAATTTTTGGAGCATTGAAGAAAAGCCTGATTGGTATTAAAAGTCAACGCTTCGAAAATCACTAAAAGCTTTGATGAATTTCCTTGGCTTCATTGACATGATTAGGAACGTGCAACAGCAAACTCCCTACCCCTTCTTGAATATCTTCGTGGGTGAATTTTTCAGGATAAAGAATCAGAGCCACCATGAATGCGGCGTCGCTATTCCAATCCACCAGATTGAATCCAACCCCATCTAATTTTACGATATCATCGTCGTCCACATCACCAGAACGCATATCTTTATACTCTTCCCAGAGTGCAGCTGTAATAAGATCGTTTATTTCTGCTGGATAATGACTCGCTGACAGTCGATTGGATCGGTCTCCAGAAATTTCATTAAATATCTCCAAAACTTTATCATCACAAGATTTTGACATATACACAGCTCCTGATAATTCGATGTCTTGTCATCATGAAACAACCATTACACACCAAATAAAATACATATACGCATAAATAAATGCCAACAATACGGTAATCAAAACAAGTAGCCACAATGAATCCGTTTTCTTGCTGGCCAAAAAAATCACAAGTAAAAATGGCGATGTAAATATCAAGGTACCAATAAGCCAAACGAGCACACTTTCATCGCGCGCAAAGAAACGCATGTCTACATGATCCTCAATCGGACCCTCAATTACCAGTGCCAGCAGGTAAAATAAAGCGAGTGGAAGCAGACAAATTGACTTATTTTTTTGCACGCTCAGTACTGACCATTCTATAATGTGTTAAATGAACAGTATCATAGTCTATACATTGAGACCAATCGATTTGCTTGAGTTTCTCGACCTGCTCATCTGGAACGTTGATACGCGGCGACTTGCCAAATATGCCGCCTTTAGGCTCAATATACTTCCAATTCAACTCGGCACATTTCACCTTAAGATTTTCTTTAACAAATCCATGAACACGCAATCCATTATCCTTAATCGACACCGCTGTAACATAGTCACTCTTCTCAAATCCTGATAACGATACGACTACAGACCCATTTTTCAGAACGCTAATAACCTTTAGTTTTAACACACGCACATCCGACCCTTTATCCAATGCCGTGTAAGGATTTGTATTGATGTCAGTGACCTCAATCACTTCTAATTCACCACGAGCTTTCATTGGATTTATCACAATTACCTTCATCTCTTTGCCGTCACGCTTAAGCAACTGCCAGACGCCGTAATACTGAGATAAATCGCCCGATTTATTTGGTGTGAGTTTCTTATGATTCAATTCAATTCGTGTGCACCCAGAGAATATTCCCGCTGCTAACAAAAGAAACAAAAGCGATGTTTTTATGCCATTCATCATAACTAAGACCCAATCCTTGTTTTATGTGTGTCTATCAAATAAACCCTAACCACCCAATAAATCTCTAATCTCTTGGACAATCATCCCTTCAGTCAAGCCCATTTTCTCAATCGGCTTGAAGCTAACTCTATGTGCAGCAATAAGTAAATGCTCGGTTCCAAGAAATTCATGCTGTAATTCAGCCCTGCAGCTATCGGCAAGTTCTAAGAAAGCCTCCATGCCGCACGAGTCTTGGTCAGATCCCCCAAGGCGATATGCATCTCCTCATTCAGCCTCTGCTCACTAACACCAAGGTTACTGAGCGCACAATTGGCCACGCAGCTATCCAAACTGAATACGACATTCATCAATTCCTCAATGCCGACTTCTACTTCAGCATTCCCATTACCAGAGAGCCCGACCTTGCTTAGCACTTCGTTGACATGTTTGGTAAATTTCATTAGGCAAACTTATTCTTCCAAGATTCCTCGAAAAGATTCCTGCAAAAGCTCTTCCATCGATTCATCAGGAAAGCGATAATCATTTTTGGATCGATATGATCTATATTCGGCAATAGTTGATTTATTTGGCTTTAGAACGCCCTTCATTTCACGATAAGGAACGGGGATATCAGCGTCCTCAACGTTGGCATGGGCCAAGGTCATGATGATACCGTCGAGTTTCGTAAAGAAGATTTCTCTATGGATATCACTTTCACTCTCTACCAATAGCGAATAAAAGAGAGTCAAATCCTGATTGGCAGACATAAGTTGCGCAAACGACATGCCGTGAACAAATGCCAATTCGCTATCATCCATATCACCGAAAGATCGTCCTGCCATACCACAGGATCTTAATTAAAAATCACTGTCACACAATTCAAATGTTAATGAATTATTGAGACAAGGCTTTCTTGATTTTTTCGAAGCAGGAAATCGGGGCGCGGCTAGGCCATGGACCGGCGCCATCATAGTTATGACAGTCGGATCCGCCCGTGGGAATAAGCCCCCTATCATTTACTATTTTCAAAATCATTTGATTATTGGCTTCGGTTTTATTCGATGGTGTAAATGCCTCTGCGCCGACAACGCCCAAATTGGCCATCTCGTCGATCAACGCTTCTAGGTTTTCAGTTTCTGTCCATGCGGCGGGATGTGCCAAGACGCACACACCACCGGCCTGTTGAACGACATCTATAATTTCTTGTGGATGCGGTGATAAATGCTTAAAACCATCTTCTTCAACTACAGATTTGATTTTTGCATTTACGACTTCACTGCTCCAACCATGTTCCTTAGTCATCCATTTAACGATCTGCGTCGTCCCCATGCATTGATGTTCAGAAACACGCGTTGCCTCTATAAAAACGTCAAGGCTCTCAATAAAACCTTCTTCGTGTAATTTTTTGAGCGCCAATTTATAAACGGTTTTTCCGGCGTTTTGTTCGCGATCACAAATTCTTTTTATGCCAGAATCACTGACATCAAAACCATAAGCTAAGATATGCTGATGCTTAAATTCTGGATGGTCTGAATCAAATTCACAACCAACCAAACAATCTATACCATAATCAGCTGCTTTGTTGAGAAAAATGGGATTAGCCCCAAGTGCATCGTGGTCGGTGACTGCAATACCCTTGCACCCAGAACGAGACATAGCCTCTAAAACGTCAATTGGATCATTGTCAGCATCACTCGAATAATACGTGTGAAAATGCAAGTCGCAAAAAGATGCGTTTTCGTTCATTATGGATTTTCGTTTGGTGCTGTCGTTTCCTCAGATGCTGAGTCCGGCTCCCCTGCTGATGTCGACTCTTCTGCCGGCGCATCTTCATGCGCCTGTGGAGATTCATCAGGTACAGCGGTCGCCTGCGCCTCTTCATTTTGCACAGGCTCATCGCTTGTTGCCGGGGCTTCTTCGACTTCGCTTGTTTGCGGAGCCGCTGTAGGTGCTGCTTCCTGCACATTAAAAATAATATTGCACAGGTCTTGGTACTTAGACATCACCTCGTCGAGTTTTTCGCGTGGGATATAGCCAATATCGCGCCACTCGGCTTGCAGTGTTTTCACTTCTTCACGATGCGACTGTGGATTATCTTCTTTAGTAAAGGCTTCGATTTTATCCAAGATCGCTAATTTCTTAGTGAGGTTCTCAGCACGCTCAGCGTCCATTTCTTTAAACCAGTCAGACAAGGACTCATAAACGGTATCGCAATAGCCTTTGAATTTCGACCAGGTTTCATCGAGTTTTTCTTTTGGAATATGACCAACCTGTTTCCACGATGACTGCAATGATTTTACTTCGCGTAATAATGCAGGTGCATCAATGTCGGTCTTGGTTCCAGCTTTCCATTCTTGCGCTTCCCCCGCCAAATCAGCAGCGTCAGCAATAATCGCTAATTTTTGATGTAAATTTTCGGTTTGTTCTTCGGCAATATGTTCGAATTCTTTGCGACGACGGCCAAAGAACGAATCGAGGACTTTCTTATAGCGCTTCCATTGTTCGGAATCTTTTTCACGCGGAACTGGACCAACGACTTTCCATTCGGCTTGAATGGCCTTCACACGTTCAACACGTTGTTGGCGCTCTTCTTTACCTTCAGGACCACGCTTGCTATCGGCATCTTGATCGGCAATGCCAATTAATTCTTCGAGAAGCACTTCTTTCTTTTCAAAGTTACCTTCACGTTCTTTATCGCGCTCTTCAAATAATGGCGCTAATAATTCATAGACCTTATCGGCTACGCCTTTGAAGGTTTCCCAAAGCTCTTCTTGGCGCTCGCGTGGCAAACGGCCCATGTCCTTCCACTCTTGTTGCAATGATTTAATTGCCTCAAGGGTTTCTTCGGTCGGTTCTGCGTCGACTAATGAACGAGCGCGTTCGGTAATTTCTTCTGCCAAGGTAATATTGGCAAAGGAACGCCACTCCTGCTCTTCGCGATGGGCACGTAATGGCTCGTATGCCTTATCGCATAATTTGCGGAAGTTTTTGCGCAGTGGTTTTGATTCTTTAAATGGAACCGGCTTCACTTGCTTCCAACGATTTTGCAAATCTTGCAGCGCATCAAAATGGCCACGCAAGGCATCATGATCAGGCGTTACTTCGGCAAGTTGCTCAGCTTCAACTAATAATTGTTCAAGAACTTTTAAATTTTCGCCTTGCAGCTGACGACGCTCTTCGCGACGTTGGAAACATTTTTCTTTAAATGCTACATAGGCATCATGGAAACCCTTACGCAATGGATGCTCAAATGGCAAGTCCACGGTTAAGCGACTCCAGTCCTTATGTAACTCTTTGTAACGGTAATCAGCATCGCGCCATTCTTCGGCTTCGATTAATGATTGCGCTTCTTCTAAAATCGCTTCGACCTTCAAGCGATCGGCATCGTTTAATTCAACGACTGGCGCTTCATCCGATGACGTGATTTCGGTTTTTGCTTCAAAGGCACCGGCTTTAAATATCGCAGCAAAACGCCTGGACAATGCACCTTCATGACCCGCCAAACTTTCCCATTCAGCGAAAGCAGCATCTGATAGATTGGTCAGCGTAGCTTCATCGACATGATTACCGAGTTCTTGGCGACGCTCTTCCCATTTTTCACAACAGGCAATAAGCGCTTGCTCTTGCGCTTCTTTATTTGCTTCAGCTTCGATCACATCGGCAATTTGCTTATCGGCTTTTTCGCAGGTGCGAATTAATTGATCAATGAGCTGTTGCGCTTCATCTTCAATAGCCAACTCGCTAAACGTGGCCTGAACATCTGCCCACTCTTCGCGGATAGTCGCTAATTTTTCTTTTGCTTCTTCCGGATGCGTGGTCGCGGTTAATGGCTGCGCTCGTTTAATCAGCGCATCGATTAATTTACGACGTTCACGACGTTGTTTTTCTGCAGAAGGTTTCTTTTGCTCAGATTTAATATCTTCAATTGCCTGCGCAGCCTTTGCTTTAATCGATTCAAGCTTGGCTTTCTTGGCAACGTCTTTGAGTTCTTTGAGTTTTTTGACTAGGTCGAGGGCCGCAGTGGCCTGGGCTTCATCTTCTACCTGAATCGCAATACGGGCGAGCAAGCTTGGGCTCGGTTCGTCATTTTTGCATAAACGATCAAAGGCCGCACTACGTGTCTGCGCATCGTTGGCTTGTAGAACAATTTCTGTTAAGGCACTTTGTTCTTGGACCTGGTCCAAGAGCGTTTGTGCATCGGCAAAGCTACGTTGTTTAATTTCCGTTACGGCAACACCGGCTAAGCGCTCACGGGCAATTTTTATGACATCCTGATCCGAGCCTTTTAATAATTGCTCAAGGTAGCTTACACTTTTGAGGCGTCTGGCGGCTGCTTGGCGAATCGCGGATTCAGAATCCTGCGTGGCCAAATGAAACAGCGTCCCCTGCTCTGATCGGGGAACTTCCATAACTCCTGCTAAGCGTTTTTTCGGATCAGCGTCCTTCCACGGCTTGCGCCGCATTCCAAGTAAACCCATGTGTTGACTCCATTAAGATATCAGGCTCCGGCAAAGTACAGATCATGTACATAATAGGGCGGACAGGTTCGGAGTATTCAACTAGGGTCAAGAGCGATTTAGGCTAGGAACTCTTTCCATTCCGGCTCCTTAAAGCCATTTTTTGTTTCGAGGGCCAGCCCTCGTGCTCCCGCCAGCTTTGTCGTTCTTAATTTACTTCGTAAATTCCAGGCCAAGTAGGCCTGACCATCACTTGGCGCTGGGTCAGGCGAAAAACGCCTTCCACTCGGGTTCTTTGAACCCGACTATGCCGTCAGATCCATCGATCACGAATGGGCGTTTGACCAGATTGCCGTTGCCGTTGAGCAGCTCGAAGGCCTCTTTCTCGGTCATGTCCTTGATCTTATCTTTGATCTTCATGGCGCGGTAATCTTGGCCCGATGTATTGAACAGACGCTTGATGTCGCCGTCGTAACAAGCGAGCATTTTCTTCAGCTCAGCCTTGCTCGGTGGGGTTTCGCGAATGGGGATCGCTTTGTAGTCGATGCCCTTTTTATCGAGGTATTTGAGGGCGTTGCGGCATGTGCTGCAGCCCTTGTATTCATAAACTTTTAGCATGAGCGAATTCTTCATAGAGTCATGACAGGGCAAGGACTTGTGAGCCTGGAGCAGCCCCTACCATGCCCGGCCCATGCAAACTGAGACTGCTATGAGTGAGAATCCGTATCCCGACGATGCCATGAAGAAGCTGGTGTCCTTATGCAAACGCCGCGGCTTTGTCTTTCAAAGTTCTGAAATCTATGGCGGCCTGAAATCTGCATATGACTACGGCCCCCTCGGCGCTGAGCTCAAGCGCAACGTCATCAACGAGTGGTGGAAAGACATGGTCCACACTCGTGAGAATGTTGTTGGTATCGATGCCTCGATCATCATGGCCCCTGATGTTTGGCGCGCCTCTGGTCACGCCGCTGGCTTTGCCGATCCATTAGTCGACTGCCTTATTTCCAAAGAGCGTTTCCGTGCCGACAAAGCACCTGTTCCTGAAACTGGCTCTGAATTGACCATTTCCTGTGCCGATAAGGGCCAAGCCAAGGCCTATCATGCACAAATCGAAAATGATTATGGCATCGCGCTGAAACGTGATGGCAAAACATTGCATGGACTGAAGAAAACTGGCGACACCGAATTTGCCTTCTTCGAAGATGGCAACGACAGCCCTGCTAAAACATTTCCATTCCGTGGTTATGTCAGTCCTTTAATTGGTAGCCCATTCTTGAGCGAAGAGCGTCAATTTAATTTGATGTTCCGCACGGCTCTTGGTGCGATTGATCCTAGTGGTGACGCCGCAGCCATTATCGTTGAATTAACTTCTGCTGATGACATCATTGAAGCCTGCAAAGCGCAATTCAAAAAAGAAATCAAACAATTTAACAAACAAATGGACAAACTGGAAAAAACCGGCGAAGACGATCACAGTCCACGCCCCCCAGTTGCCACGGCTTTGCACCGCATTGAAAAAGGCGACATTCCCCAAGCCAATATTCGTCCATATTTAATTCAATCGGTTATCGAACAAATTAACACGAGTGCCATGGCCTACCTGCGTCCAGAAACAGCGCAGGCGATGTTCGTTCAATTTAAAAATGTCATGGACTCCAGTGGACTCAAACCGCCATTTGGGATTGCCCAAACCGGTAAGAGCTTCCGTAACGAAGTAACCGTTGAGCATTTCATATTCCGCAGCTGTGAATTTGAACAAATGGAAATGGAATTTTTCTGTGAGCCTGGTTCGCAACTTGAGTGGATGGATTATTGGAAAGACCAGCGCATGAATTGGTGGCAACGTTACGCCAATTATCCAGAGCGTTTTATTTTCCGCGCTCACGAAGAAGATGAACTCGCGCATTATGCCGATGGCTGTTACGACGTTGAATTCCTGTACCCATGGGGCTTTGATGAATTAGAAGGTATCGCTTCGCGTACCGATCATGATTTGCATCAACACGAAATGCACTCCGGTCAAAAGTTACGCTACACCGATCAAGAAAAAGAAGATCCGGAATCTGGTAAAAAACCATGGTCCTACCGACCATTTGTTATTGAACCAGCTGCTGGGGCCACACGCGGTGTGCTCGCTTATCTTCTCGATGCCTATCACGAAGAAGAGCGCACAGATGCAGAAGGCAAACCGGTACAACGCACCGTGCTTAAATTGCATCCAAAATTAGCACCGATTAAATGCGCGGTCCTCCCGTTAATTGCTAACAAAGAAGAATTCCCGACAAAAGCACGCGAAGTAATTCAATCGTTCTTGGATGCTGGTGTTCCTGCCAAATACGATCAAAAAGCGGCTATTGGTAAGCGTTATGCGAAGCATGATGAAATTGGTACGCCGTACTGCATTACCATCGACGGCCAAACCCTTGAAGATGGCACGGTAACTATTCGTGATCGCGACACTACCGAGCAAGAACGCGTAGCTGTTGATCAAGCAGTTAAAATTGTTCAAGAACGTTTAAATTCATAAAAGGCAGTAATGGAAGCACTTATTAATAATTCGATCGCTGAGCAAATCAGCGCGTTCTTAGATGTGGAACTTGCACAAGTAAATAAAGTGCTTGGCGCACCGACTAAAGCTGGCATGGCCGATTTAGCGATGCCATGTTTTCAATTTGCTAAGGCGCAAGGCTGCAATCCCGCTGAGCTTGCCGGAAAAATAGCTACCCACCTCCAAGAAAACAATATCGATGCACAAGCTGCGGGACCATTTTTAAACATAACCTTAAGTTGTTCAAATATTGCAGAAACCATTTTAAGTGCTCTTGCCGAGAATGATCAGCAAGCCTTACAATCATCAATTGGTGATGGTAAAAATGTCTGCGTCGATTTTTCAAGTCCCAACATTGCCAAGCACCTAGCCTTTCATCACATTCGCTCAACCGGCATCGGTAATGCGCTTTCACGTATTTATAAAGCCTGTGCATGGAATGTAACACGAATTAATTTTCTTGGTGATTGGGGCACCGCCTTTGGTCGCCTTATCGCTGGTTGGAAACGCGAAGGGCTGAAACTCGAAGACCTCGAACAATCCGAAGACAAAGTTAAATTCTTTAATGAGCTTTATGTGCGTATCAGCCAAGCAGCAAAAGAACACGATTCTGTCGCTGACGAAGCGCGCGAATGGTCAAAAAAATGCGAAGAAGATGACCCGGAGGCACTACAGCTTTGGGAAATAATTCGCAATATTAGCCTAGATGCGGCCAAAGAAATTTACAAATTGCTAAATATCAATTTTGATGACTGGAATGGCGAAGCGCATTATCGCAAAGCCGGTGATGGAATAGTTGCCGACTTAGATGCAAAAGGTCTTTTAACTGAAGATGATGGTGCAAAAGTTGTCGATCTCTCTGACATGAAAATGAAAAAGCCTTGTCTTATTCTTCGTAGTGATGGCGGGACACTCTATGCCACCAGAGACATGGCAGCCTGCGAGGACCGAAAGAAATTATATAATTTCAATCGGTCACTCTATGTCGTAGACATGGGTCAAAGTTTACATTTCAAGGAATGGTTTGCGGTAATCAAAAAACTTGGCCGCGAATACGCAGATGACCTACGCCATATTGGTTTTGGCATAGTACAGATGTGGGACGATGAAAATCAAAAATGGGCACGTGCAGCAGCTCGACGTGGCGTTCCAATGACATTAATGGACGTACTCCAAGAATCCATTACGCGGGCACGTGAAATCATCGAAGAAAAAAATCCTGATTTACCGGAAGATGAAAAGCAAGACATTGCCAAAGCCGTTGGTTGCGGCGCGGTTCTGTTTAATGACTTAAAAAATAATCGTAAGGGCGACATCAAATTTAAATTCGAAGACGCCCTTAACATGCAAGGCGAAACAGGCCCTTATCTACAATTCGCCCATGCTCGCCTGTGTTCAATTGAACGAAAATTTGCTGATCAATTTCCAGAACCGAGCAAAGCTGACTATGCCACCCTCGACCGTGATGACGAAAAAGCACTGCTCTTAGTTATTGCTCGCTTGCAATCTCAACTGGAACGTGCTTGCGAAGACGATGACCCAAGCGTACTCGCCCACGCGATTATCGACCTAGCCTCACACGTATCGAGTTGGCTCAGTGCCGGCAGCAAAGATCACAGTGCACGTGTCTTATGCGATGATGCGACTACGGCGTCTACACGAATTGAATTAGTTAAAGCCGCACGTATATGTTTAGGACAAGGGCTGCATTTACTCGGCCTGCACGCACCACAACGGATGTAATATGCTTCAAGCGCAAGTAACCTTTAATCTTACTTATGGACCACACCAACGACAATACGTTGATGTCTGCGTACCAAATGATGCCACTGAAGCACCATTAATTATCTGTTTTCACAGTGGCTGGTTTCAATTTGGTCAACCAAAACAATTACATGAATTAATGTTTACGTTGTGCCAAGCTGGTTTTGCCTGCGCGGTAATTGGTCATCGCTTATCAACTGATGGTATCAGCGGTGAAGATATTTTATCTGACTGCAAATTAGGCATAGACAAAGCTAAAGAAGAAGTCGGCCTCCTTGGAGGACAAGCTGCATCACCATGTCTCGTTGGCAGCGGCGTCGGCGGTTTATTAGCAATGAACCTGGCTAGAATAAACACCCAGGAATTTGCCGGTATTATCAGCTGTGGCGCAACCCCCCAACTTGAAGCGTGGGACGGATGTAATACCAATATTAAAGAGGCTCTCTCACAATTTTCCAATAATGATGAGCACACCTTAAGTCCAATTAAGCAATCGTGCGCCGATCTACCACCTTTATTAATTCTGCATGGCGATCATGACCCTGAGGTACCGGTTACGCTTGCCCGCGATCTACATGCACGTTGCATTGAACAAGGCGTCGAATCCACGTTCAGCGTTCTCAGTGGCGGCAAACACCGTTTTCTTGAAGACATAGATGGCAGAACAGCAAAAAGCGCCTTAAAACGTATGCTGCCGTGGTTAAACGAATTATTCGAATTGGAATCGTCCGCTTCGTGAATTGGACCTGTCCGCAAACGGGTCACTTCCTTTTATTGTTTTATCCCCATAATTAAACCATGCATTGCTTGAGCACGCTTGGATCCCTGCAATTACGCGTCTGTATTGCTCTGTGCATATTTATTGTGGTCGCAACACTACCCTTACATTTCACCGATATAGATCCGCAGCGTTATGTTATATTTAAAATTCCGAAAAATGGCAAAAACGAAATCATCAACGCCATGAGCCATCGTTTTGATAGAAGCTCACAAACACTCCGGCTATCTTATGAGAATCGCTTCTTTTTTCCCGAAGAAACCGACTTTTACGGAAATCTTGAATTAAAAAGCCCAGAAGGGAAAATGATCACAGTCGAGCAAGATGACATGGTCATCACTATTAAAGAAAAAACGCGCAACATTCTCAGCTTTACTGCGCAGTTACCTAAACCCAAAGATACCGAACGGTATCTTAACAATTTAGATAATTTTCAATTAACGTTGATTATCTACACGGTTTCTGACAAGAAACACCGAACCACCATGACAGGCAAATTCACTAAACGTATTAATTACGTTGATCAACTACACGTCACTGATCCAGAACAAGATTAAACGCACAAGCTTCGTCAAACGAAGCCTGTGCGTTCATGATTTCACTTGAGCGCTTGCGCAGCAGCAAGCATTGCCGCTGGGCCAATGCCATGCTTATCATAAAGCTCGGCAGCCATGTAAGCACTTTGACCAAATTCACCATGCACGGCGAGTACTTTTGGTTTACAGCTAACGCCTGCTTGGGTTAACTCACTCACCAAGCGTTCGCCAGCACCACCAATTAATTGGTGATCTTCAACGGTGATGAGACGGCCACCGCAACGTTCAAGCGCTGCCGCATGTCCACTCACGTCTGGATGATTTGGTGTGGCATTATTGATTAAAACAACACCCATACCTGCTGCTTCAATTTGCTCAGCTGCTTCAGCTGCGTACGAAACCATGCTCGCGTTCGCGCTTAATACGACTGACGTTTCATGTTTATCGCTGGAATCACTTAATATTTGAGCCTTACCCCACTCATACGATTGACCCTCTTGCAATAAACTCGCTGGGAAATTTTCGCGACCAACAAAGAATAAGACCGAATTCGGAGTTTTGCCATTTTTACGAGCTTCAACAAATGATTCGATTGCAGCGGTCATTGCCCATTCGGCCTCTTCTGAGCTAGCAGGACAATAAATATCAACATGCGGCACCGCGCCGGTCATTGCTAAATACATCAAACCTTGATGCGATGCGCCATCAGCCGCATCTTGGAAACCAATATGACTAAATACGCCAATAACTGGCGATTGGCTTAAATTTGCCATGCATAATGGCAATAATCCCTTGGTCACACCAAATTGGGCGAATGTATCAACAACAGGAATATAACCTTGTTTAGAAAATCCTGCAGCGGCACTGACCATGTTTGATTCGGCAATACCAACTTCAAATGACAATTGTGGGAACGAAGAATGAAATGGACCAACGCCGGTACTGCCCTGTAAATCCGCACTCACACTCACAACAGGCAGACCTTTTTCTGCAGCTGCAATCATTGCGCGTGGGAAACCGGCTTGAATTTTTTCTTTCTTAACACCCGATGATCCACCAGATGATTTTTTAGCTTCAAGCTCTTCACCGATTTTCTCTAAATCAGCAATCCACTGATTAAATAAATCAGGAATATTACCAGCGGCAATTTCTTCACAGAATTCACGCACTTCGGCAGGCTTCTTCAATGGATATCCATGACCACCAGAAGAACTCTCTTCAGTTTTCTTGACACCCTTACCCTTGATGGTTTTTACCCACAGTGCGATTGGTTTTTCTAATTGACCACCAGCATCAGCCAGTGCTTTTTCAATACTGCTAAATACAGCTTGTAAGTCATGGCCGTCTTCAACTTTTCTGACATCCCAACCCTGTGCAGCGAGTGCTTCAAAACTTGGTTGCATACTGAATGAATCTGCATCGATACGGCCAGATAATTTTGTGTTATTGTCGCTAACGACTAAGACAAATGGATTCATCTGTTCTTTCGCAGCAAAACCTGGAATCGCAGCGACTGCTTCGCGTGCTTCACCTTCCATCATCGCACCATCAGAAATTACACAAACGGTAGTGCGTTTATTATCTGCTAAACGATCAGCCATCGCCAATCCTTGAGCAACAGGAATACCTGAACCCAATGGGCCATTTGAAATCATGACACCATCAGCGAATAAATGGCTCTCACCATGACCTGTTAATTTACTTTGAATGGAACGGAATCCGCGCAGGTCCTCATAGGTAACGCCAGCATAGCCATAATTAGCTTTCAATGCGTAAAGACCATTTTCAGCGTGACCAGCGTCATTGACAAAGTTAAAGGAATCCATCCATGGATCAGATGCAAACATGATGCCGTGAATACTCGACATAATTTCTGCATAAGCTGATGGGCCGCCCCAGTGACAGGCAGCACCACCAATGACTGCGTGCATATTCATCAAAGCCACTGAGAGTCGCGTGGCCGTAGGATCGGCAACTGGTAAGCTTGAACCGTCTGCTTGCTGCACATCAACAGGAAACTGCAAAGCACCTGGATTTCCAGCAAGTGGGTTAGGATATTCAAGACCAGGACGGTAACGGTCTTCAGGAGCAACAGTTGCGGCAGCGCCAAGTTCAGCACCCATAGAGGATTCTCCACTGAGAGGATTGATGAAGGCGCCGATGATGACCCTCCTTATAGCAGCGCAAGATCATTCATTTTGAAGCGTCTCGTAAGTCAAATCCTATGCATTATACGTGAACATCTTGTCTGAACGTGGGTGAATCCACCAAGTCTTAATACAGGTATTCCACCTGACAGCCGCCAAAAGGGACATAGTCTGCCGCCATGAAAAACTGTTATCTTATTGCCCTCTTACTCATCGTTCCTCTTTGCACCATAAGTGCGGCGGGCTCGCTCGGTAAACCACGCTACAACAAGAGCGTAGCCTTTAACGAAGTTGTCCACCTGGAATTGAGCACCCTCCTGCCCAAAACAAATTTTGATGCCAAAGCGTTTGAAAAGACCATTGTCAATGCCATGGACATGCCAAACAATCGTCCGAATTGGTTCTTGGCCAACGACCCGGTTGTTAGCCTTAATGACAAAAGCCGCTTCATTTTAATTAAAATTAATCTACTTGCTCGGCAAACCGGCACTCTGCGTCTCCCTGAAATTCCAATGGAATGGCTCAATGAAACCAAAATACCAAATCTTGGCGATGTCGAAGTTCGAGAGGAAATTATTATAGGTAACAATACTCAAAAAATACCTATCGAAATTGAAGCTGTTGGCGGCTTTCCGTGGAATGCTGAGCATAAAGATTTGATGAAAAAACTCAGCAAAGCAAAACATCGCAAAGATGGTGAGCAAGATATTTACACCACCAAAGATGGTTTGGAATTGATGGTGCGTAAGAAAAAATTAGCTGGCGCACGTATTCTGACCAATGGCTGGCACCTGCGCCAAGCACGTTTTAATTTTATCGATCGCTGGGGCGAACCCTACAAAAATGGATTGAATGAAGCCCAACCGCACATGATTTGGCTGATGGGCTGGTTACGTATCGACGCCCGCGAAACAGTCGTTGACGGTAAACCCAAGGTAACCGTTTTGATTACTCGTGAAGACATTGAAAACCGCATGGTTGAAGAATCCATGAATAAGCAAATTTTCAAATTACTTGAGAGTGACCAAACCGCTGAAGAGATATGGCAAAAAGATAAAAAAGTTATGAAGACCGATCCAGAGCCAGAAAAGAAAGCCGTGACCGAAGCACAAGAGAAAGCATTAAAAGAAGTTACTCAGGTTGAAGAAAAACCAATTAAGGAAGCAAACAAAGCGATCAACACCAACGCTGAAGAAACACCCGCGGTTAAACCTGAGGTCAAGAAAGAAAACAAAAAAATAGATCCAAAGATATTAGAAGATTTATTTAAAGAAGCACAGAGCAATACCAAAAAAGAGCCTTAGTCCAAAGGGTCTTTCCAACCAATACGCTCTAGTAATGGCGCGGCTTGTGAACGCGACAAACGCCATTCGCCCGGCTGGCGGCGTCCAGCCCAATGCAAATCGCTACCACAACTCAATAAATAGTCGTGCTTTTCAGCTAACTGAGCTAACTGCTCTTCACTTTCGTTATGTGGATATTTTAATTCCAGCCCATCTAAGCCCAATGCCATAATGCGTTCAACAAGGTCAAAACCAGCGTAGCGACTTGGATGCGCTAAAATAGATACACCACCTGCACTATTAATAACCGACGCCACCTCTTCGATACTTGGATAGGCTGCCAAAGACAATTGGCGCATACGTTCGTCGGGAAAGAGCTCGTTAAAAAATTGGCGGTGATTTTGAATAACACCTTTTGCACGTAAGCCTTGGGCAATGTGAAACCTGGTTACGACAATGGCTTCTGCTGGCTTCACATCGTCAACACTCAATTTCACCTGCTGCGTTTTATGAATTTCTTCAAGCAAGGCCTCAGCGCGCGACAAACGAATTTCTTTAATGTTATTCAGTAATGCAATTAACGATTCGCTATGTCGATCGACACCAAGGGCAACAACATGGATTTCATGACCTTCAAATTCGCTGGTAATCTCTACCCCACAGACCAAGCCCTCTTCATCACCAATACGATCATAGACAGCACAGGTATCGTGATCAGTTATTGACCACGCTTTCAAGCGTTGTTTTTTTACCAATGCAATTAATTCATCTGGCGACAAGGCACCGTCGCTCAAATAGGTATGCATGTGGAAATCCAATCTCATGTCGCAGTCAAACACAAGCCCAGCAAACAGCAAGCCTTTGACAGCCTCTTATCGCGCCAATGCTGGTGCGAATGGAAAAGAGCGTAGATGCCTTAGCACAGATAATTAAGCAATGCTTAGGGCATCAATTTACAAATCTGGAATTGCTGAAACAAGCGGCTACGCATGCCAGTGCTTGTGATTCCAATGCCAGTGAACAAGAACGGCTTTCTGATCATAACGAACGTATGGAATTTCTAGGCGACACCCTACTCGGCGCATCCATTGGCAAATTAATTTACCAAGAATACCCCGATGCCAATGAAGGTGAATTATCACGCATTCGCTCACATTTAGTCAGCCGTCAAACCCTTGCTCGTGCTATTGAACAAACTGCTATATTAGATCATTGTCGCATTGGTAATAATTTACAAAAGCCATGGCCGGATTCAGTCAAAGCCAATATCGCCGAAGCGATTCTTGGGGCCGTTTTTCTCGATGCAGGCTGGGCTGCACTTGATCAAGCCGTTCAAAAGCTGCTTGGCTCCTTCGCAGAAAGCGCCGATCAACAACAGCACCTCACTGATGCAAAAAATCAGCTGCAAACCTGGGCTCTGAAGCAGCATAAAGCGTTGCCCAGCTATCAATGCCAACGTGATGGCGGCACTGATCATGAGCCACGCTTTACCTGCACTGTTCACATCGCTGATAAATCTGCCAGCGCTAGCGGAAGCAGCAAAAGACAGAGTGAAGCCAAAGCTGCCCAAGCACTACTCGAGCAGATCAAGCAGCAAGAAGGATAAGCATCGTTACATCTTGATATAACGATACTCGAAACATGATGCCACCCATGCGCCTAAGCGAGATTTTTAACAGCAACGAGATAACCCTCTCATTCGAGTTTTTTCCGCCGAAAACGGACAAGGGCGATGAGGCATTATCTCGGGCACTCGACGAGTTAGCGCAACTCCAACCAGATTTCGTATCAGTTACCTATGGTGCTGGCGGCAGCACTCGCGAGCGCACTGCTGAAATTGTTGTTCAAATTCAAGAACAACATCAGCTACCAGCGATGGCCCACCTCACCTGCGTTAATGCTAGCAAGGCAGACATAGCGCAGTTGCTTGATGATTATTACGCGCGTGGCATCAGAAATAT